>NZ_BJLL01000058.1:0-16177 GCF_007996925.1 Enterococcus sp. NBRC 3427
TTTTTTTGACTGATTTGTATTGCGAGTCTAAAAAAAATATGCTATTATTTGTATTGAGGTGATCGTGAAAATGCTTACAGAGGAACGCAGACAAAAAATCCTAGACTTGCTTGAACAGCAGAAAATCGTGAAATCACAAGACCTTGTAAACCTTTTGAATGCTTCAGAATCAACGATAAGGCGTGATTTACAAGAGTTGGAGAATGGTGGGTTTCTAGAAAGAGTCCATGGCGGCGCTAAGAAAGAGCAATTATTGAATTTTGAGCAGAATATGAGTGAAAAATCACTCAAAAACGTTCATGAAAAACAGCAGATCGCCAAATTGGCAGCTGAAACCATTAATGACGAAGATGTTATCTATTTAGACGCTGGCTCGACTACTTTAGAAATGATTCCTTTTTTACAAGGAAAACAAATCACAGTGGTGACAAATTCCGTTCAACATGCGGCAAATTTAGTCGATTTGGAGCTTGCTACGATCATTTTAGGTGGAACGATCAAGCTGTCAACCAATGCTGTTTTAGGATCTAATGCGATAGAACAACTAAAACATTTTCATTTCAATAAAGCGTTTATGGGAATGAACGGTGCGCATATCGAGCAAGGATTCACGACTCCGGATCCAGAAGAAGCAGCTGTTAAACGTTTAGCCATGAAAAATTCTGAAGAGACATTTGTATTGATTGATCATACTAAATTCAACCAGTTGTCTTTCACCTCTGTTGCACCTTTGGAAGCAGCCACGATCATAACCGAGCGTTGTCCATTAGAATTCATCAATGAATTCCGTGAAAAGACAACAATTAAGGAGGCAATACAATGATTTACACAGTAACGCTTAATCCATCAATTGATTATATTGTACGCGTAGATGGGTTAAAACTAGGTGATTTGAACCGGATGAAAGAAGACTTCAAATTGCCTGGAGGAAAAGGGATCAATGTTTCCCGTATTTTGAAACGGATCGATTCTCAATCTACAGCACTAGGTTTTTTAGGAGGATTCACTGGCGAATTTATTTCGAAGTGGCTTGAAAAAGAACAAATCAAATCTTTGTTCACACACGTGCAAGAAGATACAAGAATCAATATCAAACTAAAATCAGATACTGAAACTGAAATTAACGGTTTAGGTCCAGCTATTACAGACGAAGAAATCAATGAATTGAAGCAAGCACTAGGGACAGTAGAACAAGGAGACATCGTCGTATTGTCAGGAAGCGCGCCAGCCAGCCTACGAAAAGGATTTTATCAAGAACTGATTGATATCATTCGAGAAAAAGGTGCAGATTTCGTAATCGATACAACAGGTGATGATCTAAAAAATGCACTTGTTAAGAAACCGTTGTTGATCAAACCAAACAATCACGAATTAGCTGAGCTTTACAATACAATCTTCCAATCTGTAGAAGAAATCATTCCGTATGGGAAAAAATTACTAGCTGAAGGGGCACAGAATGTGCTGATCTCAATGGCTGGAGACGGCGCTTTGCTCTTTACAGAACAAGGAACTTATAAAACGAATGTATTGGTTCGCCCATTGAAAAATTCAGTAGGTGCAGGGGATTCAATGATCGCCGGTTTTATTGGTGCTTACAGTCGGACAAAAGATCCGATCGAAGCCTTTAAATGGGGAGTTGCTTGTGGAAGCGCAACGGCTTTTTCTGATGACTTGGCAGCTCGCGAACTGATTGATGAGTTATTGCCAGAAGTTGAAATCACAAAAATTGATTAGTTTCAAGGAGGATAATCATGAATATCAAGGATTTAATGGTCAAAGAAGCAATGATCATGGATTTGCAAGCGACTGATAAAAAAGGCGCGATCAATGAAATGGTCCAAAAAATGTTTGATGCCGGCCGGATTTCCGATATCGACACATATAAAGAAGGAATTCTAGCTCGTGAAGCACAAACCTCTACAGGTCTTGGTGACGGAATCGCCATGCCTCACGCGAAAAATAGTGCAGTCAAAGAAGCAACAGTTTTATTTGCAAAAAGCCAAAAAGGAGTAGATTATGAAGCATTAGACGGACAGCCGACTTATCTGTTTTTCATGATCGCAGCACCAGAAGGCGCGAACGACACACACTTGCAAGCATTAGCAGCACTATCTCGATTGCTGATTGATGCAGATTTCGTAGGAAAATTAAAAGAAGCAAATACACCAGAAGAAGTCCAAGACTTGTTCCAAACAGCTGAAGAGCAAAAAGAAGCAGAAGAAAAAGCAGAACAAGAAACACAAGCTGCAGAAGCTTCTGCTCATCCAGAAAGAAAATTCGTTGTTGCCGTTACAGCTTGTCCAACAGGAATCGCTCATACTTACATGGCAGAAGATGCTTTGAAGAAAAAAGCGAAAGAAATGGGAGTGGAGATCAAAGTCGAAACGAACGGTTCAGAAGGAATCAAAAACCGATTGACTGCTGAAGACATCGCTCGTGCAGAAGGCGTGATCGTTGCAGCAGACAAAAAAGTAGAGATGAACCGTTTTGACGGAAAAGAATTGATCAATCGTCCAGTCAGTGATGGTATCCGTAAACCAGAAGAGTTGATCAATCTAGCCCTTAGTGGTACTGCACCAGTATTCCATGGTGACGGAAAAGAAAATAGTTCAGAAGAAGGAAACGCGGATGGTACTGTCGGACAAAGAATCTATAAAGATTTGATGAATGGCGTATCACACATGTTACCATTCGTTATTGGTGGAGGAATCGCTATTGCTCTTTCTTTCATGATTGACCAATTTATTGGCGTGCCGCATGACCAGTTATCGAATCTGGGGAACTACAATCAAGCTGCTAGCTGGTTCAACCAAATCGGACAAGCTGCATTTGGGTTCATGTTACCGGTATTAGCTGGATTTATTGCTTCAAGTATCGGCGACCGCCCTGGTTTGATTGTTGGATTTGCTGCTGGTGCATTAGCTAATACAGGTGGCGCAGGATTCTTAGGCGCACTGATTGGTGGATTCTTGGCTGGTTATGTCATCGTATTTTTACGTAAATTATTCAAGAACTTACCAAAATCATTGGATGGAATCAAAACGATCCTCTTTTATCCAGTGTTTGGCTTACTGATTACTGGTTTCTTGATGTTGCTGGTCAATGTCCCTATGAAAGCAATCAATGATGCATTGAACGGTTTCTTGACAAGTATGAGTGGTTCGAATGCTGCTTTACTTGGTGCATTATTAGCTGGAATGATGGCGGCAGATTTAGGCGGTCCAATCAACAAAGCCGCTTATGTATTTGGTACAGCAACTTTAGCTACGACTGTTGCCACTGGCGGAAGTGTTGTGATGGCTTCTGTTATGGCTGGAGGAATGGTCCCACCATTGGCGATTTTCGTTGCTACACGTTTGTTCAAAAATAAATTCAGCAAAACAGATCAAGATGCTGGTTTGACGAACATCGTGATGGGACTTTCGTTTGTCACGGAAGGATCGATTCCATTTGCAGCAGCTGACCCGATTCGTGCCATTCCAAGTTTTATTATTGGTTCAGCTTTAACTGGCGGATTAGTCGGTGCTTTCGGAATCAAATTACTGGCTCCTCATGGCGGAATTTTTGTTGTATTCTTACTGAGTCACCCAATCATGTATTTGGTGTTTATTGCTATCGGAGCAGTCGTCTCTGGTGTGATTTATGGTTTATTGAGAAAAGCTCCTGCGGTAGCAGAAGCATAGAAATAAAAAAGAAGAGACTGGGGAAATCCAGCCTCTTCTTTTTTTGTAGAGTCAAAGTAGTATAGATGAATAGGTGTTGTGCCATAAAATAGTTCTTCTCGGTTCGTTAAAATGATTGCTTCAAATTTGTGATAGAAGATTTAGCCTCGATTTCTTGCTTGATTCTTGGCAAGTTTGCTTCATCAGTCAAGATAACCAAAATATCTCCTACATTCATGATCGTATCACCGTGAGTCAAGATTTCCTGATTTCCTCTGCGTATAGAGATTAGCAGCATATTTTTAGGCCAATTGAAGTCCCGTACCATTAATCCGTCTAAAGAACTCTCTGCCGTTACTGGAAAATCAAAAGTTGTCCTTGCACCTTTAAGAGCGGCGGTCTGATTATTTCCAAGTAAACGTTCCAACAATGATTCGTAGATCGGATTCCCTCCAAGAAGATCATTGACGATATAAGCAACAAGAGCAGCCAACCCTAAAGGCATCAGATGATTGAGAGAGCCAACCATTTCTGTCACTAAAATAATTGCTGTCAGCGGTGCTTTCCCAATTGCTGTGAAATAACCAGCCATGGCAATCACGACGAAATCCTTGATGTAGATTGGATCCATCCCGAAATCAACCATGATGTTTCCATAAAAGCTACCGATTAAAGCACCCAATGTCAATATCGGAAGGAAAATCCCTCCTGGAAGACCACCACCATAAGAAATCATGGAAAAAACGAATCGAAGAACAAACAAACCGATAATCATAATGATTGGCAATGAAGCATGTCCAAAAGCTAAAACGATTTGATTGCCTCCGCCTAGCGTACTAGGCCATAAATAACCAATCGGCAAAATCAGCAAGAAAGGAACGAATCCATGAAAATAAGCTGGTAAAGGCAATCGGTTGTAAAATTTTGGCAATGCCAGCAGGACCTTTTGATAAATAAAACCTAAGACGCCTAGAAGTACGCCTAATACCACCAAAGAACCATAATATTTCAACGGCAAAGAAGGAAGATCGCCTAGATATAAAACTGGTCTTAAGCCAAAAAAATAAAGAGAGACAAAGTTAGCCGTGATGGCCGAAGCAAAAGATGTCAGCCAAACAAGAGGAGAGAAGGAGTGATGGATTTCTTCTAAAACAAAGAGTAATCCTGCGATAGGAGCATTGAATGCTGCTGCAAGTCCGCTACTTGCTCCGCTAGAAATCAAAATCTTTTCTTCTGAAGATGGACTCCGAAACAATTGTCCAGCTCCTTGTCCGATAGCTGCGCCAAGCTGTATAGAAGGGCCTTCTCGACCTAGAAAAAGTCCTGCGCCAACTGAAAGTACACCACCAATGAACTTTTTCCATAAAACAGAGAACCAGTTCATTGATAATTCCCCTCGAAGCTGTCCTTCTACTTGTGGAATCCCGCTTCCTTTGATATCCGGTTCATTTTTGACCAGATAACCCACAAAAAATGCTGCAAGGATGCAGCAAATGGCCATGCCAACTAAGTAAATCGGCTGTTCCCGACTTATTTCATAGATACTTCGAACAAAATCGCCTAACTTTTCGATCGATAAACGAAACAGGCTAACCACGATTCCTGTCAGTAGTCCAACGAATATTCCTTTTAGAATAAAATATATCTGAGTTTTATCTAATTTCTTGATTTTTCCTTTTTTTTCCATTCAAACGCCTCGCTTTCTTTTAATTTAGCGCGAAATCAACGAATTGACAAGGAGAAATCCATAAAAAGAAACAAATGATTTTGAATTAGCTAGTTTAATGAAAGCCAAGAAAATGCTATAATTAACAAGATTGATAAAAGAAAGGATGTTGTTAATGTCATCCAAAGCTGAATTATTAAACGGGATGAACCCCCGTCAGAAAGAAGCTGTTCTTCACACTGACGGACCATTATTGCTGATGGCAGGTGCGGGAAGTGGAAAGACGAGAGTGTTGACGCATCGCATTGCTTATTTGATTGAGGAAAAAGAAGTCAATCCTTGGAACATCCTAGCGATTACTTTTACCAATAAAGCTGCAAAAGAAATGAAAGAACGTGTCAATGCGATTCTCGCATCTGGAGGCGAAGATGTCTGGGTATCGACTTTTCACTCAATGTGTGTGCGTATTTTAAGAAGAGATGTTGATTTTATCGGGTATAACCGGAACTTTACGATCATCGACTCTTCTGAACAGCTGACCTTGATGAAACGGATACTGAAAGAACTGAACATTGACCCGAAAAAATATGATCCTCGCAGCATATTAGGAACAATCTCCCAAGCAAAAAATAGCTTGCAGACCCCTCAGGATTTTGCAAAAATGCAAGGCAGTTATTACGAAGAGATTGCGGCAAAATGTTACGCTGCTTATCAAAAAGAGCTTCAATACAATCAATGTATGGACTTTGACGACCTGATCATGAATACGATCCGGTTATTTGAAGAACATCCTGATTCACTCACATATTATCAAAACAAATTCCATTATATTCATGTAGATGAGTATCAAGATACAAACCACGCACAGTATACGTTGGTCAATTTATTGGCAGGTAGATTTAGAAATCTATGCGTAGTGGGAGATGCAGATCAAAGTATCTACGGCTGGCGCGGTGCAGATATGCAGAACATCTTGGATTTTGAAAAAGATTATCCAGATGCTGCAGTGATTTTGCTGGAACAAAACTATCGCTCCACAAAAAACATTCTTAGCGCGGCAAACCAAGTCATTGAAAACAATAGCAATCGAAAACCAAAAAACTTGTGGACAGAAAACAAAGAAGGAAACAAGATCACTTATTATCGTGCAGATAATGAACGAGACGAAACCCGCTTTATCGTAGACCGGATGCAAGAAGAGATTCGAAGCAATCATCGGAATTACGGCGACTTTGCTATTTTGTACCGGACGAACGCCCAATCTCGTGTGATGGAAGAAACCTTGTTGAAAGCAAATATTCCTTATAAAATGGTCGGAGGGCACAAATTCTACGATCGTAAAGAAATCAAAGATATTTTAGCGTATTTAAATGTGCTGGCAAATCCTCAAGACTCAATCAGTTTTGAGCGTATCGTTAATTCGCCCAAACGAGGCATCGGACCAGGATCTATCGAAAAACTACGCAGTTTTGCTTCTCTCCATGAATGGCCACTACTTGAAGCAGCCCAAAATGTGGAACTGGCAAATATCGGTGGAAAAGCAGGCCAGCAATTAGGTTCATTTGGAGAGATGATCCAAGAAGTCACGCAGATGATCCCATACTTGACAGTGACAGAATTGACGAAAGAGGTTTTGGATCGTAGCGGATACCTGGAAGATTTAAAAATCCAAAATACATTAGAAGCACAAGCGCGCATCGAAAACTTGGAGGAATTTTTAACGGTCACACAAGAATTCGATAAGCAATTCGAACAGCAAAACGAAGAAGATGCTGATGTACCAGAAGAAAAACTAACGGTCTTCTTGAATGATCTGGCACTTGTTTCTGACATTGACAATTTAGAAGAAGACGCTTCGCAAGTGACATTGATGACGTTGCATGCAGCCAAAGGATTAGAATTCCCAGTTGTATTCCTGATTGGTCTAGAAGAAGGTGTTTTTCCTTTATCTCGAGCATTGATGGAAGAAAGCGAACTGGAAGAAGAACGTCGCCTCGCTTATGTGGGGATCACGCGAGCAGAAGAAGCGTTGTATTTAACCAATGCTTTCTCCAGAACATTATATGGACGGACGCAATATAACCGCCCTTCTCGTTTTGTAGAAGAAATCGATCAAGAATTGCTAGAGATCGAGGGCATGCGTCCTACGCCTAAAAAAACACCTGTATTCGCTAAAAAAACAGCATATAGCTATAAACAGCCAGAGACAGCGGTTGTTTCCTCTAAAAGTGCCACTGGAGGGGAAAAGAACAGCTGGAAACCTGGAGATAAAGTCAAACACAAAAAATGGGGACTAGGAACAGTCGTCCGAGTAAGTGGGACGTCGAAGGATCTAGAACTAGATGTGGCTTTCCCAAGTCAAGGAGTAAAACGTCTTTTGGCTGCCTTTGCGCCAATTGAAAAAGCTTAGTAGTGGAGGGTAAATGATGGAACATGAAATGACGATTGACGAAGCTGCTAAACGAGCAGAAGAACTTCGTACAAGATTGAACCAATGGTCTCGCGAATACTACGTAGAAGATAAACCAACAGTGGAAGATTATGTTTATGATAAAGAATACGCAGAATTAGTAGCAATCGAAGAACAATATCCTGATTTGATCACGTCTGATTCTCCCACTCAACGAGTAGGCGGAAAAGTATTAGAAGGTTTTGAAAAAGTCACTCATGATATTCCGCTTTACAGTTTGAACGACGTTTTCAGCAAAGAAGAGCTGATAGCTTTTGATCAACGTGTACAAAAAGCAGTGGGACGTGTAGTCGACTATTGCTGCGAACTAAAAATAGATGGTCTTTCTGTCTCTTTGCGTTATGAAGATGGAAATTTCGTTAGAGGAGCGACTCGTGGGGATGGGACTGTAGGAGAAAACATCACTGAAAACCTAAAGACTGTCCGATCGGTCCCAATCAAATTAAAAGAACCGATGAACATCGAAGTAAGAGGCGAATGTTTCATGCCAAAACGTTCATTTGTTCAATTGAATCAAGACAGAGAAGCAGAGGGAAAAGATATCTTCGCGAATCCTCGGAATGCCGCAGCCGGTTCCTTGCGTCAGTTAGATTCTAAAATCACAGCGAAAAGAAATCTGGATACTTTTTTATACACAGTAGCTGATTTCGGTCCTATGGAAGCAAAAACACAGTATGATGCACTAGAAGAGCTAGAAAAAATAGGATTCCACACGAATCGGGAAAAACGTCTATGTCATTCGATTGATGAAGTATGGGCATACATTGAGGAATATCATGATAAACGTGTAGATTTGCCCTATGAGATTGATGGGATCGTCATCAAAGTGAATGAGTTCTCGCTGCAAGATCAACTTGGCTTTACTGTCAAAGCACCACGATGGGCAACAGCTTATAAGTTTCCACCAGAAGAAGTTGAAACACTGATTGAAAACATCGAATGGACAGTCGGACGAACGGGGGTAGTGACGCCAACGGCTATCATGACGCCGGTCCGAGTAGCAGGAACGACAGTAAGCCGTGCCAGTCTGCATAATGGGGATTATATCAAGTTGAAGGATATCCGCTTGAAAGATACAGTTCTGATTTATAAAGCGGGAGATATCATTCCAGAAGTTTCGCAAGTCGTGTTGGATAAACGACCTAAAGACAGCGAAGAATACCAATTACCTACACATTGCCCAGTTTGTGGAAGTGAACTTGTCCATTTGGATGAAGAAGTAGCGTTACGGTGCATCAATCCTAAATGCCCTGCTCAAATGAAAGAAGGCTTGAACCACTTTGTCTCAAGAAATGCGATGAATATCGACGGGTTGGGTCCACGTGTGCTTGAACAGATGTATGACAAAAAACTAGTCGCAGATGTTGCTGATCTTTATAAATTGACAGAAGAAGAGTTATTGACGTTGGACAAAATAAAAGAAAAATCAGCAAATAATATTTTGACAGCAATTGACAACAGCAAAGATAATTCGGTCGAGCGGTTGATTTTCGGGTTAGGAATCCGACATGTCGGAGCGAAAGCAGCAAAAATTTTAGCAGAACATTTTGGTGATCTAGAGACATTGAGTAGAAGCGACTATGAGTCGATCATTGCGCTTGATACGATCGGTGATATCATTGCCGACAGTGTAGTCACTTATTTTAGTAACGAAGAAGTCCATGAATTGATGAATGAATTAAAACAAGCAGGCGTCAATTTCGAATACAAAGGGCTTCGAAGTACCCAATTGCAAGAAGTCGAGTCGCCTTTTAAAGAAAAAACAGTGGTCCTTACTGGTAAACTAACACGATTGACTCGTGAAGAAGCAAAAGAGACGATTGAAAATCTTGGCGGGAAAGTGACTGGTAGCGTATCGAAAAAAACAGATATCGTGGTAGCAGGAGAAGATGCTGGCAGCAAGCTAACCAAAGCACAAGAATTAGGAATCGAAGTTTGGACAGAAGATCAAATGGCAGAAGCATTGGCTAAAAGCCACTCAGCAAAAGAATAAATATTGAGTTTTTTCAGACAAATTTCAATAAATAATTTCAGACAGGGCACTCTTATGTTAAAATAGAGAGCAAAGTTTTTAACTCGTTTAGAAAGAAGGGGTAGTATGGCGATTAGTGAAGAACAAGTGAAACACGTTGCCAAATTAGCAAAACTTGCGTTCGCAGATGAAGAACTTGCAAGTTTTACCGACCAATTAGGTAAAATCATCGATATGGTGGAAATGCTGGAAGAAGTAGATACGGAAGGTGTTCCATTTACGTCGAATGTTGTCGAAACAGTAAACGTGATGCGACAAGATCGGGCGCAAGCTGGATGGAACCGTGATGAATTATTGAAAAATGTGCCGGAAACAGAAGACGGCTTTATCAAAGTACCCGCAATCATCGATAATGGGGAGGCTGGCGCATAATGACAAAATTACACAATCGTTCTCTAGAAGAACTGCATCATATGCTTGTATCGAAAGAAATCACTGTACAAGATTTGACAAAAGCAACATTTGAACGAATCAAAGAAACAGAGCCTGAGATCGAAGCATTCATCACATTGAATGAAGAAAAAGCATTGGAACAGGCAAAAGCTTTAGATGAAAAAGGGATTGATGAAAGCAACATCCTTGCTGGAATTCCGATTGGGATCAAGGATAATATCGTAACAAAAGATATCTTGACAACCGCTGCATCTAAGATTCTTTACAATTTTGAACCAATTTATGATGCAACGGTCATGGATAAAATCTATCAAGCAGATATGATCCCTGTTGGTAAACTAAACATGGATGAATTTGCTATGGGCGGAAGTACAGAAACTTCTTATTTCAAGAAAACAAAAAATGCTTGGGACCAAACAAAAGTACCTGGTGGCTCTTCCGGTGGTTCTGCAGCAGCAGTAGCAGCTGGACAAATCCCAGTTTCCTTAGGTAGTGATACGGGGGGAAGTATCCGCCAACCAGCAGCTTTCAACGGCATTGTAGGAATGAAACCTACTTATGGCCGTGTCTCACGTTTTGGCTTGATTGCCTTTGCTTCATCTCTTGACCAAATCGGACCAATGACCCGTACGGTGAAAGATAACGCATTAGCATTGACAGCTATCAGTGGTTATGACGAAAAAGACGGTACTTCTTCAGGCGTTTCAGTTCCTGACTTTGCAGAGGGACTGACCGGTGACATCAAAGGAATGAAGATTGCTTTACCTAAAGAATACTTAGGAGAAGGTGTGGCCCCTGGCGTAAAAGAAGCTGTATTGAAAGCAGCAGAAACATTCCGTTCATTAGGTGCTGTTGTGGAAGAAGTCAGCTTACCTCATTCAAAATACGGTGTGGCTGTTTATTATATCATTGCCTCATCAGAAGCAAGTTCCAACTTGCAACGTTTCGATGGTATCCGCTATGGTTATCGCTCTGAAAACGTGAAATCATTGGATGATGTATATGTCAACTCACGTTCAGAAGGATTCGGTGAAGAAGTAAAACGCCGTATCATGTTAGGTACATTCTCATTAAGTGCGGGTTATTATGACGCTTACTTCAAAAAAGCAGGACAAGTCCGTACATTGATCAAACGAGATTTTGAAAAAGTCTTTGCAGATTATGACTTGATCATCGGACCATCTTCACCAACAGTGGCATTCGGAATCGGTGAGAACATCAACGATCCAATCACGATGTACATGAGTGACATCTTAACGATCCCTGTCAACTTGGCTGGACTTCCAGGTATGTCTGTACCGGCAGGATTGTCAGAAGGATTACCAGTTGGATTGCAGATCATCGGTAATTATTTTGATGAAAAAACGATGTATCAAGCGGCATATGCGTTTGAACAAGCAACAGAATTCCACACACAACAACCAGCTATTTTAGGAGGGAAAGACGAATGAATTTTGAAACAGTCATTGGGCTAGAAGTCCACGTCGAGTTGAAAACCAACTCAAAAATTTTCTCTCCAGCGCCAGCTCATTTTGGTGCAGAACCAAACAGCAATACAAACGTGATCGACTGGGGTTATCCAGGCGTGCTGCCAGTAATGAACAAAGCTGCGCTGGAATTCGGGATGAAAGCAGCTTTGGCATTAAACTGCGAAATCTCTAAAGATACTCATTTTGACCGGAAAAATTACTTTTACCCAGATAATCCGAAAGCCTATCAAATTTCCCAATTTGATCAACCAATCGGTCATGACGGATGGATCGAAATCGAAGTAGAAGGCAAGAAGAAAAAAATCCGGATCGAACGGGTCCATTTAGAAGAAGATGCTGGGAAAAACATGCATGGTATCGGCGGCTATTCTTACGTTGATTTGAACCGACAAGGCACGCCTTTGATCGAAATCGTCTCTGAAGCTGATATGCGTTCACCAGAAGAAGCATACGCTTATCTAGAAGCATTACGTTCAATCATCCAATTTACAGAAGTCAGCGATGTGAAAATGGAAGAAGGGTCTATGCGTTGTGATGCGAATATTTCTCTCCGCCCTTATGGACAAGAAGAATTCGGTACGAAAGCAGAATTGAAAAACTTGAACTCTTTATCTTTCGTGAAAAAAGGTTTAGCTTTTGAAGAAAAACGTCAAGCAAAAGTTCTTCTTTCAGGAGGAGAAATCCAACAAGAAACACGCCGTTTTGACGAAACAACGAATAAAACAGTTTTGATGCGTGTGAAAGAGGGTTCTAGTGATTATCGTTACTTCCCAGAGCCTGATATTCCGAAATTCGTGATCGATGACGAATGGATTCAAAAAGTAAAAGCTAGTTTACCTGAGATGCCAGCTTCTCGTCGCGAACGCTATATCCGTGAATTTGGTCTTCCGGAGTATGACGCGATGGTATTGACACTTACAAAAGAAATGTCTGATTTCTTTGAAGCTGTTTTGGAAAATGGTGCAGATGCCAAGCAAGCATCTAACTGGTTGATGGGTGAAGTTTCTGCTTACTTGAACAGTGAGAAACTGGAATTAGCTGAGACAAAATTGACACCTGAGAACTTAGCAGGAATGATTCGTTTGATCGCTGATGGAACGATCAGCTCAAAAATCGCCAAAAAAGTCTTCCGTGAATTAATCACAAATGGCGGAGAAGCGCAAGAAGTTGTTGAGAAAAATGGTTGGGTACAATTATCTGATCCTAGCAAACTTCTTCCAATCATTAATGAAATCTTGGATAACAATCAACAATCTGTCGATGATTTCAAAAATGGAAAAGATCGTGCGGTTGGCTTCCTAGTCGGTCAAATCATGAAAGCAACTAAAGGGCAAGCAAATCCTGGTGTCGTGAACAAGCTGCTTAAAGATGAATTAGCGAAACGCTAGAGGCTGAAAATGAAAAAAGCACGCGTAATTTATAATCCTACCTCGGGAAAAGAATTATTGAAAAAAAATTTGGCGGATATCCTACAGGCATTAGAAGAAGCAGGATTTGAAGCCAGCGCCTATGCCACTACACCAGAACCTGATTCAGCCAAGAATGAAGCACGCAGAGTTGCAGAACTAGGTTTTGATCTAGTAGTGGCAGCTGGGGGCGACGGAACGATCAACGAAGTGGTCAATGGGATCGCTCCGCTTGAACACCGTCCTAAAATGGCCATTATCCCAGCCGGTACGACGAACGACTATGCTCGAGCATTAAAAATTCCTAGAGATAATATTAAAGCAGCAGCAGAAGTAATAAAAAAACACCAAACCGTAAAAATGGACATCGGTCTTTCTGATAGCAGTTACTTCATCAATATCGCTGCAGGCGGCTATTTGACAGAATTGACTTATGAAGTTCCATCAGAACTAAAGAGTATTTTTGGTTATCTTGCCTACCTTGCAAAAGGAGCAGAGATGCTGCCTCGAGTAAAGCCCATCAAAATGCGCTTGAAGTATGATGAAGGGGAATATATCGGAAATGCTTCGATGTTTTTCCTAGGGCTGACGAACTCTGTTGGAGGATTCGAACAGATTGCGCCAGATGCCAAATTGGATGATGGCAAGTTTTCTTTGATCATCGTGAAGACAGCAAATATCTTTGAGATTTTGCATATTGCGGCGCTCATGCTGAATGGCGGTCGACATGTCGATGATCCAAGAGTAATCTATACCAAAACAAGCAGTTTGTTCGTCGAAACAGAAGATGATATCAATCGACCAGTAATGATCAACTTAGATGGTGAATATGGCGGGGAAGCACCGATGCATTTCCAAAATCTTCATCAACACATTGAGTTCTTTGCCAATACCGATCAGATTCCTGATGAAGCAATCACAGGCACAGATGAAGAAGAATTAGAGGTTGTTAGCAAAGAATTTGTAAAAGAAGTCGAACGTTTAACGGATGAAGATATCGACGGTGACGGAAAAATAGCAGACGAAACACCTAATCAAAAGAATTAATCAAAAGCCGGTGCTGAACGTAGTAAGGTCAGTGCCGGTTTTAGTTGTGTAATTAACTGATTTATAGTAGAGTTCAGTAGGATTGAAAAATAGGCTTAAAGGAGCAAAATATGACAGAACAGCAATTAGTAAAGAAAAACGAACGATATACAGTCGAAATCGTCGACTTGAGTTATGAAGGAATGGGGGTAGCAAAAATCGATGGTTATCCATTATTTATCGAAAATGCACTCCCTGGAGAAGAAGTAGAAATACTAGTAGTGAAAGCAGGCAACAAGTTTGGATATGGGAAAGTCGAAACATTTATTACACAATCTCCTGATCGTCAGCCTGTAGAAAACAATGCATTACTTCGCACAGGTATCGCACCTTTAGCACATTTGAAGTATGAACAACAGCTTGTTTTCAAACAAAAACAAGTAGAGCATGTAATGGCGAAGATTGCTAAGATGCCAGAAGTTCCTGTACTTCCAACGGTCGGAATGGAAGAACCATTCGGCTACCGTAATAAAGCACAGATCCCTGTTCGCCGTATCGATGGACAGTTAGCCACCGGTTTTTACAAAAAGAATAGCCATGATCTAGTCCCTATCGAAGATTTTTATATCCAAGATCCTGTCATCGATCAAGCAATCAAAGTAGTCAGAGATATCTTGCAACGGTTCCAAGTACGAGGATATAATGAAGAAAAAAATGAAGGACAGCTTCGTCACATCATTATCCGTCGTGGTCATTATTCCCATGAAATGATGGTCGTTTTAGTTACTCGTAAAGAAAAATTCTTTAAATCCAAGGAAATTGCTGAAGCCATTCATGAAGAATTGCCAGAAGTGGTTTCGGTCATCCAAAATATCAATGAAGAAAAAACAAATGTGATTTTAGGAGACAAAGAAAAAGTTTTATATGGCAGAGATTATATCGAAGATCAGCTATTAGGAAAAACCTATCGAATCTCAGCAAAGTCATTTTATCAAGTAAATACTCAACAAGCAGAGTATCTGTACCAAACAGCCATCGAGTTTGCCGAGTTAGATAAAAAAGACATTGTGATCGACGCTTATTCAGGAATAGGTACGATTGGCTTGTCTTTAGCAGACAGAGTGGATAAGGTGTATGGGATGGAAGTTATTCCAGAAGCAATTGAAGATGCACAGTTCAATGCTTTAAATAATAAAATCGAAAATGTTCATTATGAAGTCGGAAAAGCAGAAAAAGTCATGAAAAAATGGCAAGAAAAAGGGATCAAACCATCTGTGATCGTAGTTGACCCTCCACGAAAAGGATTAGATCATCATTTTATTGAATCAGCAATCGAAATGTCACCAGAACGAATCGTCTATATCTCATGCAATCCGGCAACTTTTGCAAGAGATGCTAAGTTATTTGCAGAAGCAGGTTATGCCGTGAAGAAAGTTCAGCCTGTAGATCTTTTCCCACAAACCCATCATATCGAATTAGTCGCTTCATTCGTTAAAGGAGAATAAAAATGGACCAAAAAGAAAAAATGAAAGAATTGATCAAAAAGAAACAAGGTGGAGGCCGATCCAAACAAATGGAAACACCTAAAAATGATCGTAAAAACATGAGAAAAGGCCCTAAGATCTTTAATAAGTAATATGGTTAAAAAAGGATGGGGAACGATGATTTTGATGATCGTTCCTCATCCTTTCGCTATTTAAATCCTCATACACTTCGTTTCATGTTCTTGACAATGATATAACCTAAAAAAGATAAAGAAAGAGTGAATAAAATGCCGCTATACTCCGCATTTTTTGGTAATTCAATCGGCTGTTCGTGAAAAAGTCGTTGAAAATGAGGGTTTAAAAAAGTCATGATGACAAAAGAAACAAGAAACGTAGCTGCATTTAGAAAAGCTAAGTTAAAAACTCATGAAATCCATCAGAATTGCTCCTGCTGACTGGAAAGCTACATACGAGGCCATTCCAAAATATTTAGCTGATTGTATTCAGATATTTTAACATTTTTTGTGTTCAACCGGTAATGAGACAAA
>NZ_BJLL01000059.1:0-15818 GCF_007996925.1 Enterococcus sp. NBRC 3427
AACTTCTACATAAGAAGGATAATCTGAAATAATATTGTGGAATTTACTGTATTTATTCAACTTCTCTACGACTTGATCAAAATTTAAAATCATTGACTTTTGATCTACACCCGAAGGTACTAAAATATCTTTGTTTTTTCCTTGCATATGAAGCATTTCAACTGCTTCATCCAACTTTTCTTTTGCAAATTCAGGAATATCTTTAATTGCGTCTAAGGTCATCATTCCAGTCATATAACCAAATGGAAAATTCATGGCATAAACAAATTTATCTCCCAATCCTTTCCAGATAAAGTAAGGAGATGGAACCATCGTTTCAAAGTTTAATCCTCGCCAACACATGAAATTATCGATTTCTACTTGATGCAAAAGTGTAGGCAAATTCGCATTGAACCCAAACGTGTCAGGCAAATACCCTACCATCATTGGATCTCCATATTTAAGGATCGTATCACTGATCCCAATCATTAAGTTTCTTAAAATTGATTCAGCATCCACTAATAAGGCATCTGTTTGTGCATACCACGGTCCCACGAATAGTTGTCCTGTTTTCATCAGTCGTTGGATAACCTTAAGCTTTTGCGGATTGATCTCCAAATACTCATCGACGATTGAAGTTTGTCCATCTAAACAAAAGTTTACTTTAGGGTTCCTTTCCAATTCATCTAGAACTTCAGTAAAAACCTGATCAGACAATACGATGGCATCTTCATTTGTAAAATACCATTCTCTGTCCCAGTGCGTGTGTTGAATTATATGTGCATTGACCATGTCAGATTCCCCTACTTTCCTTCTTCTACTGAATTTACTTGTTGTTCTTTTTTATACTTGATGGATTTTAGTGCATTGACCATTAACGCTGTAACCACTCCTCCAATAACAATTGATACTAAATATAAAGGTATATTCGTAACAAAAGGAATCGCCATAAAGGTTGAAAGCATTGTTTCTTGTGTAACACCAAAAAATCCATTTAGACCACATGCTACTACAGTACCAACCACGATGCTCGGTATTACTCGTAAAGGATCTTTCACGGCAAACGGGATCGTCCCTTCAGTAATCCCCACAAGGCCCATAATCATAGCTGTCTTTGCATTATCTCGTTCTGATTCATCATAGAGTTTTTTGTTTAAAATTGTTGCTAAAAACATTCCAAATGGCGGAATAGCAATTCCTAACAACATGGCTGTACTAGGTCCAAAGCTTCCGCTTGAAAAAGAAGCAACCCCAAAAGCATATGCAATTTTATTGATAGGTCCTCCCATATCAAACGCCATCATTCCTCCTAAAATAGCCGACATCAAAGCAGCATTTGCTCCTGACATGCCTTCTAGCCAATTAGTCAGTCCTGTTGTCATTGCTTGAATAGGCGTAGCTAGTACATACCATAATATGATTCCAACAACTAATGTAGTAACAAAAGGAATCAGCATAATTGATTTTAGACTAATAACTTGCATCGGTACTTTTACTTTTTTCAATGCATTAGCTAAATAGCCACAAGCTAATCCAGCAACCATTCCTCCAATAAATCCCATACCAAGATTTTGACACATCATCCCAGTGATAAAAGCTGGTGCTAGACCGGGACGGTCAGCAATTGAATATGCGATATAGGCTGAAATCATCGGTACGATAAACTGTAATCCCGTCTGACCAATCATTCGCAGGACTCCCCAGAATGTATCCGTCTGGTCCCAAACACCTGTGCCACCAAAAATGACTGCAATAGAAGTTAGTAACCCTGCTGCTACGACAAGCGGGATCATATAGGAAACCCCACTTTGGAAATGATTTAGAATTTCTCTTCCTTGTTTCTTGAATTCCATTAGTAACTCCCCCACGATATATTTTTTATTTGTTAATTAATGCAATTGCTTCATCAATCGTCTCTTCACCATCTTTTACTACCTCTGAGGTCCCTACTGTTAAAATCGGTTTACCATCAAAGCGATCTCGTTCTGAAACATTTGTATCTACTGCAAATATGACAACATCTGCCTCGGAAACATCCGAAATTGAAAGTTTGTTTTCTATCCCCATAGCCCCCTGTGTTTCTACTTTAATATCTAACCCTTTCTTCTTCGCAAACTTTTCTAAATTAGCTTTTGCCATATAAGTATGGGCAATCCCTGCGATACATGCTGTTACTGCTACTATTTTTGTCATATGAAATTCCTCCTTTTAAAATGATAGAGCTTTTACCAATTCTTTTTTATTTCTCGAATCTTTTATTCTTTTAACAAACTCGTCATCCATCAATCTTCCAGATAATTCTGCTAAAATACGTAAATGATTAGTACCTTTATCAGTGTCTTTTATTGCTAACAAAAAGACGAGATCAACTGGTTGATCATCTAATGCGCCCCATTCAACAGACCGCTTTAACTTGGCTACAGCCACTGTTGATTCAATTACTGCTAGGCTTTTGCCATGAGGAATGGCGATATTTTTCCCAATTCCTGTGGTCATATGGTTTTCTCTGTCAAATACGTCTTTTTGAAATTGTTTGTGGTCAGACACAAACCCATTAGTCTCTAACAATTTCGATAATTTTTCGACTACACTTTTTTTATCAGATGCATTTAAATCTATCACTATATTATTTATATTGATTTTTTCACTGATCATTTATAAGCCTTCTTTCAATATATAAACTAATTTTTCAAACGACGAACTCGTTTTTAAATTTGCTAATAACTCATGATTCGAAGCGATTTCATTGAATGTTTCATAAATTTTATTCAATTCAGGTTTTACTTTTTCATTAAGTGCAAAAAAGAAAACTGAATGAACAAGTGCCCCATCCCAATCAATTCCTTCTGGATTAACGTAGACACAGATTACTGGTTTTTTTATAAAATCTACTTCGATATGCGGCATAGCAAAATCATTCATCGCTGTTGAAGATAGTTTTTCTCTTTTGATTGCTCCCTCTAGTATCCCTTCTTTCGCGTAATTTTCTTTTACCAATTTTTTGGTAATTATATTTAAAACGTTCACTTGATTATCCTTTATTTGGTGGGTAAAAAAGCAAAATCGTTTATCTAATAAATTTAGAAAAGCATCTTCTGTTTGTTCATTTAACTGTAGATACTGTTTTACTTTTCTGACATCTGCCCCTAACATCAAAGGACTAACAACAATAACAGGAAAATTTGTATTTTCAATCGGAATCGTGCTTATAACAAGTTCATCAGTGACTTTTCTATCTTGCAGTTCATTGATGCTTAGTACATCTTCTATCTCAACCATATCTGCAAAACCGTTATTTATTCTTTGCTCTAATAATTTTGATGTTCCATATCCGCTACTACAAACTAATATCACTTTCGTTTTGTCAGGTTTGTAACGATCCAAAAGTGATTGAATATGGAGTGTTACGTAAGCGATTTCATCTTCATTGAAATGTATACAGAATCTCTCTTCGATTTCCTCTAATAAATCTACACTTATCATAAATGACCTTTTAAAAGAATATTTGATTTTGTCCGTATAAGGGTTATAGATATTTACTCCCAATTTGAGTCTTTTAACTGCTGCATTGAGATGTAATACTAGATTATTGATCAATTCTTCATCAGGATAAAATTCATTTAATTTAATTCTTACTAACTCTTGTAGCTCAACACCCATATCTAAATAGGAAAGCTTCGTTTGATCTAAGTCGTGATTCATAGCATTTTTTTCAATCGAAGTAATGTGAATGTCAACATAAGCTTGTTCATCTATTGGCACAATAATTGAAAATGCTTTTTCAATCATTTTGATTAAAATAAGTGTATTCTCTGAGATTTCTTCTTCAGAATTATTACTACGTGATAAGAAATTGCTTGTTTCAATCCTTTCTATCGCAATAGCAAGGTGGATAGCTAAAGTTTGAAATTCATAATCTGTAAATTTCAATTGTGTCTTATTCATGTATCGATTAAGCAATTCGGCTACTTTTTTCAATATGTCCTTATTTAAGAAATTATTCGCTTCACCAATGAAATTGATATTCAAGTCTAAGAGATCTGTTTTACTGTTAGATGCTGTAAAGCCACCCCAATAATAGTTCACAACTTCTGACATCAACCTTCTTTTACTTTTTTCATCAGCTTTGATGCGCACGCCATTTCGATCTGAAACTAAGGACATCCCATGCTTGTTTAGTCTTTTTCTAACATCTTTCATTGTGCTTTCTACCGTCGACCTGCTCACGTATAATTCGTCAGCAAGATTTTGAATCTTTAGAGAATCATTAGTATTCAATAATTTAGCAAACACATAAGTTAGACGGTCCTCCGGAGAGTCTGCGATATTGATTTTATGACTGGATAATAAATTTCGAAGTGTTTCTTTTTTTCCAATAAGCGAAACGCCTTTTTTAGGTTGAACCAACATTTGTACATCTGGCATTTTTTGGATTATTTCTTTCAAAATTAAAATATCTTTGCTAATTGTTTTCGTAGATACATATAATTGTTCTGATAATTCTTTGTAAGTTGTGTGCTCATTTTCAATCAAAAAGTATAGTATTTTCATTTGCCGTTCGCTAAATTCGATGCCCATTATCTTCACCTCCTGAATACAGCTTAAGTGTACAATTATTATCTCTATTTTCATACAGAAGAAAGTTCTTGATTAATGTAGAAGTTTCTAATATTCTTGATTATTTCAAATCAATAAAAAAGCCTGCAATATTTATATCACAGGCTTTTTTCTCTATTAAATATATATAGATAGATAATACATTTTTCTACTAGTTCTCACTAATCTTGTATAATTAAACCCTCCGCAACTTGACGGAGATGGAGAAGATGCCCCCGTCTAATTTAGCGGTCATCTCTCCTCCCATTCCTTCCACCAATTTTTTTGACAGGTAAAGCCCGATTCCGCTAGATTCCGTATTTGTGCGGCTGGTATTTTCGGTATAAAAACGCTGGAAGACTTTTTCAACAGAGGTTTGCGCTCCTGCTTTGATAGGATTGGCCACTGTTAATCGAATGAATGGATCCTCTTTTGAAAATGTCACCTTTGCTTGTCCATCTGCATAGCGCAATAAATTCTGTATGATATTTTGCAGCACTCGCAACAACATGAGCGGATCTGCTAATACAGTTGTATTTATCGAGTGTTCAGCGAACGCTACCTCGATATTTTTCTCAGAAAATTGTTCATAAAAAGAGAAAAATACTTCTTCCACCTCTTTAGAAAAAGAAAGCGTATGGAGATCCATTTCTTTTTGCTTCGTCTCTATTCGAGCAAGATCATAAAACTGATCCGTCATACTGAGTAATCGTGCAACAGATTGTTTGATGATCGTTAAATACTTCTCCCGTTTCTCCGTATCCTCTACCTGTTCCAGTAATTGTACATAACCGTTAATAGCAGTCAAAGGAGTTCTGAGATCATGAGAAAGGCCGACAATCGATAGTTTGATATTTTCTTCCATTTCTTGAAATACTTGTCCTTTTTGTTCATTTTCATCCACCCATGTATTCAGTGCATCTACTAGGTCCATTAGATTCTTTTCTCGAAATTCGACTGAAAGACGACCACCATATTCTTGTCGTTCAGAAAGAGTGTCGATTTTCTTAGTCAATCGCTTGATTTCCCTTTGCAGGAAGAAAATAAAACTTCCCATAAAGATAACAACGAGAAGCAACAGCCACTTAATCAAATCTAAACCCCACTCCCCACACCGTATGAATATACACCGCATGTGCCTTTGCTAGTTTCCCTCGAAGATTGGAAATATGCATATTCACTGTTTTCTCACTATCAAAATATGGTTCTTGCCAAACTGTTTCATAAAGATTTGCTCGCGAAAATACTTTTTTCGGATGTTCTAAAAAAAGCTTCAGCAAATCGAATTCTCTTCCTGTCAAATGGACAGCCACACCATTCACATTTACATCCCTTGACTCTTTGTCCAGTAAAATTTCCTTGTAATAGATGCGTTGTGACAGATCTTTTACTTGGACAGAAGTCTGATGACGAAGTTGGATGCCGATTCGTAACAAAAGTTCTTCGATATCAAATGGTTTCGTCACATAGTCATCCGCTCCTGCTGCCAACAAGAAAACTTTATCTCTTTGATCGCTTTTTGCTGAAAGAACGATGATTGGAACATTCGATGTCTGTCGGATTTCTGCTAACAATGCTTCTCCTGAAAGCCCTGGAAGCATGAGATCTAGAAGGATCAAATCAACAGGATATGTGCTTAACAATAATTTTCCTTCCGTACCTGAATAAGCATCAAGAAGTTTGTATCTCTGTTCAAGAACCTCCTCCAGTAAGGAATGAACAACTTCATCGTCTTCGATAATCAAAATAGTTTCCAGCAGGACCACCTACTTAATGTCAGATTTTTGGAAAATAAACATTCCTAGAGCTGATGATACCACGAGTGTTACTAGACTGACCAGAATCATTTTCGGTGCTTGCGAATAAGTTGCTTGTTGCGCAAAGTCCGTATACATGAGCCACGTTTCCGTAAACCACTCCATTAGAAATTCCAAGCCTTTGATTTTTGCGAAAACACCGGGAACGAAGGCCGTTCCCATGATATAAAGAAAAGAAAGAAGCAAACTGACACTGGTACTTCTAGTGACGAATGTCAAAGCCACTGGAACAGATAATGTCCCTAATGTCAGCAGAAGCAAGACAGGAAATACTTGCAGAACATAATTTCCATAGTTTTTGATTCCCTCGATTTCACCAAATCCGAAAGCAAGTGTGTAAGCAAGTATGGCTAGACCCGTGATCAAAACCACGCCAAGTGTTGTGATCAAAAGCGTAACGAGAAGTTTCGACATATAATAAGTCATTCGATTCCGTCCTAAAGATAACGTATTTCGAATCGTACCGTTTTGAAATTCTTCCCCAATATAAAAGCACGCAAATGCTGCGAAAGCCAGAAGAATCCATGCAGCCATTTTTTCCACCATTAAAATCCCTGTTGCACCGTTGATGACTGTATCCGTTGCTTGATTTAATTCATTGCCGTATTTTGTATGCATATACCATTCGTTCCAAGAATAAAAAAGCGGAAGTACGACCATCAGTCCTAGTGAGACCCACATTTTACGGCTCTTCCATACTTTTATTTTTTCAGCAGTTAATAGATTAAACATGTGTCTTGCCTCCAGTTAATTGTAGGAAATAATCTTCCAGTTTTTGCCCAACTAGGTGGATGCCATCCACAGGAACTTTTGCCTCTACCAATGCTTGATTGATGGCTGCTACTTGGTCAATTCCTTCAAAAAGCTGGATAACACGGCTAGATTGGACAAAATAATCCCTATAACCAAGAGAGTCGAGAACCGTTACTGCTTGTTCCGTCGCCGAAGTGTCAATTTTTATAAATTGACGAGATTCTTGTGCCAATTCTTCTTTCGATAATTCTTTGATTAAGTGTCCTTCATGCAAAATACCGTAGTGGGTGGCGATCTGTGACAATTCATCTAGCAAGTGGCTAGAAAGCAAGACGGTGATTCCCCGTTCTTTTACCAACCGTTGGATGATTTCTCGCATTTCTGCCATCCCCGCTGGATCCATCCCATTCGTCGGTTCATCCAAAATCAAAAATTCTGGATTCGTGATCAGTGCATTTGCAATAGCTAAACGCTGGCGCATACCTAAAGAGAAATTCTTTGCTTTCTTTTTCCCTGTATTTTCCAACCGCATCAGTTTCAGCAGGTCTTCGATTTCTCTATCCGACACACCGCCGTTCGCTGCTTGGATACGTAGGTTATCTCTTGCAGTTAATTCTGGATAAAGAGCAGGGGTTTCAATCGATTGACCCATACGTCGTCTTGCTGCCTGCAAATCCGTCGTTCCAAATAATTCGATCGAACCTTCATCAATCGAGATCAAACCCATAATAGTTCTCATAAAGGTAGACTTCCCCGCTCCATTTTCCCCAATCAATCCATAGATCATTCCACGTTTGATTTCGATCGATACTTTATCTAATGCTTTGGCAGCACCGTATTTTTTGGTTATACCAGTTGCTTTCAAGACCGTTTCATTTCCAAAATCCATGCTTATCCTTCTTTCTTATTGATAAGTGAAGTATAGTTGACGGGTATAAAGAAAGCAGCCAGAAATGTATAAAGAAAGTGTAAATTTTCCAATTGAATGTCAAAAAAAACAATCGGACAATACGTGTCTTTCCTATTATCAGGCAGTTTGTTATACGCTTGTATCAGTTTCCTGATTCTTTCTTTTCGACCAAAGTCGTTTCTCTGTATTCCTCTTCACTGAAAATTTTTGCTTCTTTCAGATCAAGCTTGAGTAATTTTACCAGACCGGTTATAAGGATAACTATAGCAAGACTCCCTCCCAGAAAAATCAGACTGTCTCGCAGACGTGGTTGCGTTGTCTGCCAATCAAAGAGCGCACCAAACAGTGCTAATCCAAGTGGACTGGCCACCATGGTAATCGTTGTTATCGTTGACATCAGACGTCCTTGTATATGCGTTGGAACTTCTCGCTGAAGCCAGACCATAGTTGGAATATTCATCAGATTGTTCACGATAGCAATCGCAAAAAGAAGCAAGCCATCAATGATAACTGCAAGAATCTCTCCGTGGACCAAAAGAACCATTAAACTAATGCCTACATAACCAACTGCATAGCCATAAGAAAGCTTACGAGATCGTTCAAGAGGAGCCGATGGATCTTTTATTTTTCCTGCTAACCAAGCACTTACTAACATCCCGACAAAAAAGAATGTTTCAGTCAATCCATAAAGAACATTAGATACCTTCAAAGTACGAAGCATGATGATGGGCAGCCCTACATTGATGATGGCACTGAAAAAATTCATCAGTAAAGCAAAAACCAACGAATAGATAAGATATTTTTGATGTTTGATGTAACGCAACCCTTCAAGAAAAGAACCTTTATCTGATTCGGTAGCTCTCTTCAGTTGGTCTTCTTGTGAATGAACAAGGCGAAAATCCATTGTCAATGTAATGAATAACGTCATGATCTCAGTCAGTATCTCGATAAAAACAAAAAGCCAGAATGGAAGAAGTGTATAAAGTACCGCACCTAAAACTCCTGTTAGTAGACTCGAGATACTCGTAGCCATGCTCAAGTAACTGGCAAGTTTCATCAAGTCATCCGACAATACTAGATCGGGTTTTGCCGCCTGTTGTGCAGTATAAGTAAATTGGTCGGTGGTTTTCAATACAATAATCAGCAAGATTGATTGCAAAAGAATTCCTTTTTGCGGATGAGCAGACAGCCCCCAATATAAACCGTATATGGCTAAAATAACTAACGTTACAAGCTGGCTGATGATGATCACTTTTTTACGATCGTATCGATCCATGATGGGTCCAACGATGGGCGTTAGAAAAATGGCAAGTATTGGCTGAATGACAGATGCTAAAACAAATGAAATAGCTAACCCGGTTTTTTCAAGTAGCATCAGACTAAGTCCAAATGTAAAGATAGAAGAACCAAATGTCCCGATAAGAGAAGAAATTGCTGCTTTCATAACTTGTTTCTTTGATTGCTGTTCAAGAGTGAGTGTATTCATGCTCCATGCTCCCTTCGTTTTTTTCATCCTATCAGCAGATCAATTTTTTATGTTATTATGTTCACTATAATGAACACAAAAGAGGGAAGTATATGGAGAAATATGGATTGACAGCGCGTCGCATCAGGATAGACAAAGGGTTGCTGATGAAGGAAGTGTATGGAGGAATCGTTGGACGGACCTTTGCTTATCGTTTTGAACGGGGGGAAGTAAACCTTGCTTTAGAGGATTTTTTATCCGTTCTCGATAATTTAGAATTAGAAAACCCCGATGAATTTTTCTTTTTACATTATGGAGAAAAATATCGCGGACAGAAAAGTTTCTTAAAAGAAATAGCGGAAGAAACCCAACGATTCCAACATGTGGAAAAAGAACCTAAGTTTTATTTGAAGTACAAAGATAGTAAGAAAAAAGAAGAACGTTTTTATGCGTACCTCATCCACTTACTCGCTACTATTGATCGAATCGATGCACAGACAAGCGAAGTCAATACCGAAGAAATGAAGTTCATGGAAGATTATTTGATGCAGATGGAGACGTGGACGCTAAAGGAAATGAATAACGCAAGCATCATTTTGCCAATGTTGGCAGATGATATCCGCCCTTTATTCCTCTCACGCTTTAAAAAGAATTATCAGAACTACCGTGATTTTGAAGAAGACTGGTCTTTTAAATATGCCAATCATCTACTTAACTATGCCTTGATCCAGCTACTCTTTAATAGATATGAAGAAGCATTGTCTTTAGTTCCCGACCTCCAAACTTTAGTGAAAGAACATCCGAGTTTACAAGGACGCTTAGTCATCACATTGCGTCTTTCTCAACTTGAATTGATTGCTGCTGTTTTTCGAGAAGACGATGATTTCATCCGTTCAGAGACCCAACGAATCCAGACAATCTGTGATCTTTGCTTCCTAGATGAAGAAGTCCGTATGGCCTACCCTCGAATCACCGCAGAACACGTCAAAAGAGCCAGAGTATATAAAAAGCAAAAGGAAAAGAAAAGCACTCATCCTTAAAAACGGACCTATGAAAAATAAGAGGGGGTGTGACAAGACTTTTGTCACACCCCCTTCTTCCGAATAAACGGCGTTCTTCTGCCAACTCCTCGGTCACAAGTCACAATATTTATCAAACATGAGAAGCAATTTTCGTAAGTTCCTTCTTATTTCTTGAAGCTGACCACTTCTGTCACAACCACCATGTTTGACTTTTCCAAAGACAGTCAAAAGAGTATTTTTACTTGTGAAACTAAAAAATCATTTACTTTCACATAATCTGTTCTGTTTTTTCTCGATTAAAAAAAATGTAGACAACAGCACAATACATTCGATTAGTATGTATAACGAAAAAATAAAGACATCCGTTATTCTAAATGAATGGACAGCTACATAGATAAAAAACAAAAGATATTGTAATCCAAACAGCAGAAAAATTCTTCTATAAGTTTTGAAAAAAGAAACACCATTTAACCGCCAAACAACAAATTTTTGCTGATAAAGGCGGAAATAGCTCAGTGTGGAATAGGTGATCAAAACAATAACCAATAAAATAGTAATCGATAAATCAGTTATCCTTTGTCTTATGTCCCACAAATAAATCAACTGCAATTCTGTTTTCCTTAGCTGTTCCATTGGGATCAAAAAAGGAAAGTTGTCTTCCAATCCTGCTTCCTTCAATAACGGAAGATATCTATCATAGGTTTCTTGTGCAGTCCCAATCAATGGAATTTTTAATGGTTCAGCAAAACTATTTCCTGTCAGAATATTTCTATGAGAAATGGGTAGATTGTTCAAAGTGAATACATGGATGATATTCGGCAGATTGATGATGATTGGCTGTTCTTGGTCAAAGGCAAAGATTTCTTGTTCATCTTGGATGGTATAAAACAAAACATCCTCTTCTTTTTTTGTTCGTCTATCAGGATTCATTTCATTCAAAAACCAAGAACGAAGTTGAACAAAATCGGGCATCATTCGTTCTGGGATTAATATGATTTCTCGATCCTCATTTTTATCAACTTGGATAGGCTGATTCGTTATGCTGATGAGCGGATACTTGTCTAAATAGTTTGTATTTACATAAATAGATTGATGGATCAAAGGATTCTCTTCTTCAAAATAAGCACTTGTATCAACCTCGATTGCTCCATCATCCAACAGTTGCGAAAGCAGCTTTGTTTTATCTAATCCTCTCATATCTTGAGAAAGATCTGTCAAAGTCGCTTCATTGCCACCAAGTCTTGGATAGAAAACGGCATAATTTTTTATTTCTTCATGTACTGCTTCTGGTGTAAGGAATGTGCGAGCATATTCAGCTAACGGAACAAGTTGTACCACGCTAAAAAATAAAATCAACATTTTGACAGAATAGATAGTATAAAAGAATCCTTTACCAAAAGTTTGGCGATTTAGTTGCTTATTCAATGAAAGATTGCCTAGTAAATCAATCACAAAAAAAGAAATGATTAGACTAAAAATAAGCAAGAATAGTTGCACTAGCACAAACAAATGATTCACTAAATGTAGGACAAAGAAGGAAGCTATCAATAGATTCAAGAGAAAAAGGATGACTAATTCTTTTAATAATAATCTTTTTAAAATTTTTCTACTAGTTAAACCATTTAAACGATAGATCGCAATGTGTCTATTGTTCTCTAGTATCCATAAAATCAAGGAAAGGCTATAGAAAAGAGTAAATATCACAAAAGTAGATGCTTCTAATGTTCGAGATGGCGCAAATGTTTCTATGTCATTCTCATATTGAAAAGATGTGGGTTCGTACGCTGTCTCAAAGGAGAGATTGTATTCATCAGATAATTTTGATAGGAACCTATCTAGAGTTTTTTGATCTTTCGTTTCCACAAAAAAATCAGCTGGATTTAGCGCCTCAGCCATTTGTATCGGTAGTATAAAAAAATCTTCGTTTTTCAGTTGTCTGTTTTCTAAATATTCCGCATCTGGATATTTTTCTAAGTCAGATGCAAAATAATTTTTTTCACTGATTATTTGAGGCTCTATGTAAAAATTGTTCAAAAGATGTGTTTCTGTTTGCTTGGAAAGAAAAAATGTATGTGTTTCACCTAAACGATCAAAAGAGATTTCTCCTGTTTCAGAAAAGGTATGGTCTCTCACACCATAGAATGAAACTTTTGCCATATAGTTTACATTCAATTTTTCTGAGACTGATTCAAGTATTTCTAGAACCCTAGTTTCTTGCTGAGGATCTACGATAAATTCTGGAAATCTGAACGGTGTAAAATACTCGGCCGTGTTTACCTTTTTTTGGAAATCTTCTTCCCTATTCACATTCCTAATGGCAACAGCTAATGCAAGACTTGAGAGTATAGACAACAGCAAAACGATTTTTTTCAATACTATATTAGTCATCGGCAAAACTCCTTGTTTTTAACGTAGTTAGTCAATTAAAAGTATAGATGGACACTAAACATTCAACAATCTATGTTTGTTAAGAAGTCATATTATTACAAATAGATATAGGTATATAGTCATGATATTACATAGAAAATATGGCTAACCTCATAGTATTTTAAATGTGGGAATACTCTATTTCCACAAAAAGAAAGAGGTGCTCTGCATTATGAGAAAAATTTTTTCTGTATCATTTGTTGCAATTACTCTCTTGCCCCTTGCTATGCCTGTATCAGTAAATGCTGATGAAGTTGGATTTCAAAATGATGCACTAACAATGCCAATAACAGAATCATTTCCAAATAGCGGAAGCATTGTTTTTGATGAAAACGGAAGAGTTCTTGATGTTTCAAATGAAATTTTGTTAGAAAAAAGCAATAGCACAGATGATCCTTTATCTAGACGACAAACTCATTTCCCTTGGGGCTTTTGGACAATTTCAACAGATGGTTTTCCTTTTGTTGCTTGGGGAAACGTAAGACTAAACTCAACTATTCATCATCGTACACGTCGTTATCGAGTTTCAGCCGTGTTACTAAACTCAAATGGAACAGTGATTAAAGCTAATCATGTCACTGGTAATGCCGGACAAACTCGTACTGCACGCGTTACAGGTTCAAATAGTTTAAGACATGCTCCTTCTTACTATATTTTTTAATCAACACAATAAACAAAGGCTGGATTAATATTCCAGCCTTTATTTAATTTTTTATATCGATTTCTAAAAAAAGTTGGTGAAGTTCTTTCTTCTTTAAAAAAACTATTATAAAAATGACTTGAATCATAAAAACCTAAAAAGTTAGAAATTTCTTCGATAGATAACTGAGTCATAAGTAAGTCATTCTTTGCATGTTCAATTCTATACTTTTCTCGATAATAACTATATGAGCAGCCAACATATTTCTTGAATTCTCTACTTAAATACGAATAATCATACCCAATTTTCTTCGCCCAAAATCCTAAAGAATGTCTATAGAAATTCTCAGTAGCCAATATTTCATCTATCACTAAGTACAGATATTTATTGACCTTTTTGGAATAGAATTTTCTTAGTTTACGAATACATTTACGTAGAACTATATGGGACTGAATAGTTTCACTCGTACAGAAAGGACCTAAAATAATCAAATGTTCTTTATCCTCTATTTTTTCTACCCGTATTAAAAAATGTTGATTGGATAGTGAGAACTGAAAATGTTGCTTCTCTCTTCTTAAAATCACCTTATCAATTATTTCATTGAATGCAACAATCAATTGCCTTTGTTTCACTTTAGATTTTATCTGCTTTTCAAAGTACTTCTTTTTTAATTCCCATGCTCTGTTTCTCTGGTCTATAAATAAAACATCAACAGGAATAAAATAAGTTCTAGACAACTTTAACACATAGACATTCACACACGCTTGGCAAGAAAAAACAGCATCATTTACACTATTGATAAACATTTGTACTCCTTTCTTGTCCACTTCAATCATATACCAATCAAATCATATCATAGTAAAGAGGAAAAATTGACTTTGGCAAAAAATACATACATTTTTTATTTCTATTAGTTGACACTCTCCAAATTTTGAAAGTGCCTTGTAGTGATAGAATTGAACTAGTACTCATAAGTAAATGAAGTCGCATCCATTAAATAAAACTACTTTACTCTGCTTACGCCTCGCTCTGTATTTTTTATAATCAAAAAAACACACCTTCCAAATAGAAGGCGTGTTTTGCTCGAACGATATTAACGTTTTGAGAATTGAGATGCTTTACGAGCTTTTTTAAGACCTGGTTTTTTACGTTCGACCATACGTGCGTCACGTGTAAGCAAGCCAGCACGTTTAAGCGCTAAACGGAAGTCAGGATCAACTTCTAGCAATGCACGAGCGATACCATGACGGATAGCTCCTGATTGTCCAGCGTATCCTCCGCCGTTTACGTTAACAAATACGTCATATGCGCCTTTTGTTTCAGTAACAGCGAAAGGTTGATTGATTACTTCACGCAAGTCAGCATGTGGAATGTATTCTTCAACATCTTTTTTATTTACAGTAATTTTGCCAGTTCCTGGTACTAGACGTACGCGAGCAACTGCGTTTTTACGACGGCCTGTGCCGATATATTGAACTTGTGCCAATGAAATTCCCTCCTATTAGATTAAGTTTGTGATGTCTAAAACTTCTGGTTGTTGTGCTGCATGTGGATGTTCTGCTCCACCGTATACGTTCAATTTTGTAAATTGTTTGCGGCCTAAAGTGTTTTTAGGAAGCATACCTTTTACAGAAGTTTCGATCAAACGACGAGAATTTTTAGCACGCAATTCGCCAGCAGTGATTGATTTCAATCCTCCTGGGTAGTTGCTGTGACGGTAATAAATTTTGTCAGTCGCTTTTTTACCTGTTAATTTCACTTTGTCTGCATTGATGACGATGACGAAATCGCCAGTATCCAAATGAGGTGTGAAAGTTGGTTTATTTTTACCACGTAGTACAGATGCAACAACTGTTGAAAGACGTCCCAATGGAACATCAGTTGCGTCTACTACATACCATTTACGTTCTACTTCGCCTGGTTTGGCCATATATGTTGTACGCACGTTATTTTCCTCCAATTTAAGTTCTGATGTTTGACATACACTTCGAGTTTCCGGGGCTCTTTGTGGGGCAAACAATACCATTTAACATATTACTCGCTAATCTAGTCAATGTCAACGTTTTTCTGCTTGATTGAAAAATTTATATGAAACTTTACTTCTTTTTCTTTCTTTTATATAAAAGGGTCGTTTCCTGCCAAAATGAAAAACAAAAAGAGGCTGTGACAAAAGTCTTGTCACAACCCCTTATTTTAAATAAACGGTGTT
>NZ_BJLL01000060.1:0-15668 GCF_007996925.1 Enterococcus sp. NBRC 3427
TTTCACAAAAATTTGAAAAGCAATTTTCGTAAATTCCTTCTTATTTCTTGAAGCTGCCCACTTCTGTCACAACCTCTATATTTAAGTATTACCCCACAGATCCTTCCATCTCATAACTGATCAATCGGTTGAGTTCGACTGCATATTCCATTGGGAGTTCTTTGGTGAATGGTTCAACAAAGCCCATGACGATCATTTCAGTTGCTTCAGATTCGGTCAGGCCTCGGCTCATCAGATAGTAGAGTTGTTCTTCTGAGATTTTTGAGACTTTGGCTTCGTGTTCTAAAGAGACTTGGCTGTTGTGGATCTCATTGAATGGGATCGTATCGGATTTCGACCATTCGTCCATGATGATCGTGTCACATTCGATATGAGAGATCGAACCCGCACTGTTTTTGGCAAAGGTTACTTGTCCTCGATAGTTTACTTCGCCGCCGTCTTTTGAGATTGATTTAGAGACGATAGAGCTAGATGTATTTGGTGCATTGTGGATCATTTTTGCACCCGTATCTTGGATTTGGTTTGCTCCTGCAAAGGCGATGGAGAGCATGGTGCCTCGTGCACCTTTTCCATCTAAGTAAACACTTGGGTATTTCATCGTTGTTTTTGCACCTAAGTTTCCGTCGATCCATTCAACGGTTGCGCCTTCGTATGCTTTTGCTCGTTTGGTTACTAAGTTGTACACATTGTCTGACCAGTTTTGGATCGTGGTGTAACGGCAATACGCATCTTTTCTTGTAAAGATTTCTACGATGGCGGCATGCAGACTATTACTTGAATAAGTAGGTGCCGTACAACCTTCGACATAGTGGATGCTTGCTCCTTCGTCAACGATAATCAGCGTACGTTCGAATTGTCCCGTGTTTTCCGCATTGATCCGGAAGTACGTTTGTAATGGAACATCGACTTTGACGCCTTTTGGCACGTAAATAAAGGTTCCACCCGACCATACGGCTGAATTCAGCGCTGCTAATTTGTTGTCGGTTGGCGGTACAAGTTTTGAAAAGTACTCTTTGAATAATTCAGGGTATTCTTTCAAAGCAGAGTCAGTGTCAGTAAAGACGATTCCTAACTTTTCGAATTCATCTTTCATATTATGGTACACGACTTCTGATTCATATTGTGTGGAAGCACCGGCTAGATAAGCTCGTTCTGCTTCTGGGATACCGATCTTTTCAAATGTATCTTTGATTTTTTCTGGTACGTCTTCCCAGTCACGAGCGGGTTTGTCACTTGGTTTTTGGTAATATTTGATGGCATCGAAATCGATGTCTGAAAGGTCGGGGCCCCATGTTTGCATTGGCATTTTATTGAATGTTTCTAGAGATTTCAGACGGAATTCAAGCATCCATTCTGGTTCGCCTTTGATTCTTGACATCTCACGGATCACTTCTTCTGTCAAGCCTTCTCCTGTACTGAAAACCGGTTCGACATCATCGTGAAACCCGAATTTATATTCTTCTAATTCTGGTACGCCCATGTTCTCACTCCTCTTCCTTGTGGTAATGATGGAAAGCTGCGGTACCATCGTTTTCCATTGCTTTTCCTAGTGCTTTCCAGGCAAGTGTCGCACATTTGATCCGAGCGGGAAATTTAGCTACACCACCAAGCATAGCAGCATCGCCTAATTGGTCGGGATCTTGGACTTCTTTTCCTTGGACAAGCTGTAGAAAGTCTACAGTTAAATGTTCTGCTTCTTCTATTGATTTTCCAATGACGGCATCTGTCATCATCGAGGCACTTGCTGTACTGATGGAACAGCCGCTGCCGTCAAAGGCGATATTTTTGATGATTCCGTCTTTTACATCGACTTGCAATTCGATCACATCTCCACATGTGGGGTTGTTCAATTCAATCTTGCTTGTCGAGTCGGTCAAGCTTCCACGATGATGCGGATGGGAAGAATGATCCAAGATCACTTGACGGTATAAATTGTCTAATTTAGATAGTCCCATGTTGGAAAAACTCCTTTGTTGCCATGATTGCTTCAACTAAACGGTCGGCGTCGTGCGTCGTGTTGTAGAAATAAAAGCTGGCGCGAGCAGTCGCTGATACTTCAAGGTACTTCAATAGCGGTTGCGCACAATGATGACCTGCTCTAACGGCTACCCCTTCCATGTCTAAAGCTGTCGCGACATCATGTGGATGTAACCCATCCAAATTGAACGCAACGACTCCTGTCCGAAAATTCGGGTCTTGCGGACCATAAACAGTCAATCCATCGATTGCTTGTAATTTTGGCAACACATAAGCGGCTAGTTCTTCTTCATATCGATGGATATTGTCCATGCCGAGTTCTTGCAAATAATCGATTGCATGGCCGAATGCGATAGCGCCAGCGATATTTGGTGTACCTGCTTCGAATTTCCAAGGTAGTTCTTTCCATGTACTGTCGTATAATTCGACAAAATCGATCATTTCGCCACCAAATTCAACAGGTTCCATTTCTTCTAACCATTTTCGTTTACCATATAAAACACCGATACCTGTTGGTCCGCACATTTTGTGTCCGCTGAAAGCAAAGAAATCACAGTCTAGTGCTTGAACATCAATGGTCATGTGCGGGGCAGATTGTGCACCATCTACTACGATGACCCCGCCGTTTTCATGGACAAGTTTAGCTAATTCTTGAACAGGATTGATGACACCTAAGACATTGGATACATGAGCAATGGAGACGATTTTGGTTTTGTCCGTGATCTTTTTCGCTGCATCCTCCATATCCAGAAAGCCTTCTTCTGTTAGTTCGATATATTTCAGGACGGCACCTGTTCGTTTTGCTAACTGCTGCCATGGGATAACATTAGAATGATGTTCCATGTAAGAGATCACTATCTCGTCTCCTGCTTTGATATAGCGGTCGCCGAAGCTTCTGGCTACCCAATTCAAGCTTGTCGTCGTACCCCGAGTAAACAGCACTTCTGCTGTTTCTTTTGCATGGATGAACGCCCGTATTTTTTCTCTTGCTTGTTCATACTCATGGGTCGCGCGTTCTGCTAACGTATGGACACCGCGATGAACATTGGCGTTATCGTGTTCGTAATAGTGCGCTAATGCCTGGAGTACTTGTTTTGGCTTTTGGGTCGTCGCTGCATTATCCAGATAAACGAAAGGTTCATCATTGACGTCTTGAAATAAAATAGGAAAATCATTGCGTAGCTTTTTAGCATCGATCATCCATTCAACTTCCCTTCGATTACTTCGACTAATTCTTTCCGAACTTGTTCTACAGGGATTGCCGTTAAGACAGAACCGAGGAATCCTCGAATCACTAAGCGCTCTGCTTCTTCTTTATGCAATCCTCGACTCATCAGATAGTACATTTCTTCTGGATCAACTCGTCCTACACTGGCAGCATGTCCAGCAGTTACTTCGTTTTCATCGATCAAAAGAATAGGATTCGCATCACCGCGTGCTTTATCAGAAAGCATCAAGACACGACTTTCTTGTTGGGCATCTGCACCTTTTGCACCTTTTAAGATGTGGCCGATACCGTTAAAGGTCAATGTTCCTTTTTCTCGGATCACTCCGTGTTGCAAAATATGCCCGATTGTATGAGGGGCTTTATTGGTTACTCGTGTATCGATTCCTTGGATTTGTCTGCCCGAGCTGATTGCCACGATTTTGACTTCTGCGTGTGCACCTTCTCCTGCTAAATCTGAATCAAAGTCAGCGATCACATGACCGTCATTCATGACACCAATTGCCCAGTCGACAGAAGCATCTCGTAAAATGTGCCCACGGCGATTCATATAAGAAGTAATATTCTCTCCTAATTGATCTACAGCTGAATATTTGATTTTTGAACCAGCTTTAGCGATGACTTCTACGATGATATTACCTGATGATTTTGCTACTTGTTCTTTGGTTGTCTGGAAACGTTCCAGATAAGAAAATTCACTATGTTCATCTGCCACGATCAGCACATGCTTGAAGAAGTGCTCATCGGATGCGCCATCTTGAATGAATAAGGATTCGAGTGGTTCATCGATCACGACATTTTTAGGTACATACAGGAAAATACCGCTGTTCATAAAAGCTACATGGAGTGCAGTCAATTGGTCTTCGTCCATGTTTACTGCTTTTTTCATATAATATTCTTGGACTAGTTCTGGGTATTCGATCATTGCAGTGAACAAGTCGGTAAAAATGACTCCTTTTTCTGCTAATTCCACAGGTAGTTGTTCAAAAATCGTCCATGAACCTTGTTGGACAAGCACAGGATTGTCTTTCATTGCATCAAATGCCGGAATCGTGCCTGTTTCACTGATAGTTTGTGTTTCTTTCACATCGAATAACGACCAGCGATGGAATTTCACCCGATCGATATGCGGCAATGGCAGTTCATCTGCTTTTGTTAGTGCGTCTTGACGGAAGGTTCTCATCCATTCAGGTTCGCCTTTACTTAAAGAAAAATCATTTACCGCGTCAAGATAATCGAGCCAGTTTTTTTCTTTCATTCTTGCTCCCCCTTACGCTTCTTCTTCTTTATAGTCGATTCCTAATTCTTTACTGATTCCAGCGTAACCTTCTGCTTCCAGGCGTTTAGCTAAGTCAGCATTTCCTGTCATGACTACTCGACCTTCCATCATGATGTGAACGACATCAGGTGTGATATAGTTCAATAATCGTTGATAGTGGGTGATGATCAAGGCACCGAAATTGTCTCCGCGCATTTCATTTACTCCTTTAGCAACGACTTTCAAAGCATCGATATCCAGACCCGAGTCGATTTCGTCTAAAATCGCAAATGTTGGTTCTAACATCAACAATTGTAGGATCTCATTCCGTTTCTTTTCCCCGCCAGAAAAACCTTCGTTCAGATAACGTTCAGCCATTTCTTCTGGCATATTCAGTAAAGCCATTTTTTCATCTAACTTTTTCAAAAATGCCATAACAGAGATCTTGTCGTTTTCATCACGTTTCGCATTGATTGCTGCACGCATGAATTCCGCATTCGTGATACCTGGTATCTCACTTGGATATTGCATAGCTAAAAACAAGCCAAGTCGTGCACGTTCATCTACTTCCAAGTCTAAAACATTTTTTCCATCAAACAAGATTTCGCCTTCTGTTACTTCATAGTTTGGATTGCCCATGATAGCGGCAGATAAGGTTGATTTTCCTGTGCCGTTAGGTCCCATGATGGCGTGGATTTCTCCGGTTTTCATTGTTAGGTTTACGCCTTTAAGGATTTCTTTTTCCTCGATCGACACATGTAGATTTTTTATTTCTAAGACAGACATGCATTATACCCCCAAATTCTCTTTCGTTCTCACTCATTTTAGACTAATTGAGAATGAAGCGCAATGATCTTCCTTACTAAAATCAAATATCTTTTATTGATTATTAAACAATTTTGATTTCTAAATTAGAATAGGTATAAAAAAGATGAGGAATAAGCCATTACAGACTTATTTCTCATCTTTTTTGTTCCATACCTTATTTTGCATCCGCCTTTACTGGTTTAACAGAGCCGCCCCATTTGTCTGTGATCCATTCTTGGACTTCTTTACGGTGAAGCACTTCAATCAGTTTTTTGATTTTGTCACTGTCTTCATCACCTTTGCGAGTCGCAATGATATTCACGTAAGGAGAGTTGTCTTTTTCAAGTAATACGGCATCTTCTAATGGATTCAATCCTGCGCCATAAGCGAAGTTTGCATTGATTGCGACTAGGTCACCTTCATCATTTTGGTACGTAGAAGCTAAAAGTGATGGGTCGATCGTATGGTTGAACTTCAAGTTCTTAGGGTTTTCTGCAATATCATCGAATGTTGCTGTTTCCAGATCTACTCCATCTTTGACTTTGACTAGCCCAGCATCTTGTAAAATCGTGATGATGCGTCCCCAGTCTGATTCAGAATTCGAAGTGATGATCGTTGCACCATCTTTTAGTTCAGAAACATCTTTGACTTTTTTAGAGTACAAGCCCATTGGTTCGATGTGGACAGCACCGGCATTGACAAAGTCATACCCTTTTTCTTTGATTTCTTTGTTCAAATAAGGAATATGCTGGAAGTAATTGGCATCGATGTCGCCTTCTTCCAAAGATTGGTTCGGTAATACATAGTCATCGAATTTGACGATTTCAAGATCGATTCCTTCATCTTTCAATAATGGTTTCACATGTTCCAAAATCTCTGCGTGCGGTGTCGGTGAAGCGCCGACTTTCAATGTCGTGTCGTCTGCTTTATTTGCTGAATCTTTGCTGTCGCTGTTGTTACCGCATGCTGCTAATCCTACAGTCAGCAAAAGCGCTGCTGCTAATCCAAAAATCTTCTTTTTCATATCCTATATCCCCCTATATCCAATTATCTTTTGTCTGTTTTCTTAGTTAAGAAATCACCGATTCCTTGAACGATAAATACGATTAGTAAAATAATTAAAGTCGCAACAAATGTCACTGTCAGATTACCACGCTGGTAGCCTTCCTGCCAAGCAAGACCTCCAAGTCCACCTGCGCCGATCGCGCCGGCCATGGCGGTAAATCCGATCATCGAGATCGTTGTAACTGTTAATCCAGAAATCAACGCGGGAATACTTTCAGGTATCAAGACCTTCCAGATGATTTCCCAGTAACTTGCACCCATTGCATCTGCTGCTTCCAGTACGCCAGGGCTGACTTCACGAAAAGCAATCTCTACTAGACGGGCATAAAATGGTGCCGCGGATAAAACAAGAGCTGGAATGGCTGCTTGCGCACCTAACATAGTGCCTACGATTGCTTTAGTAAATGGAATGATCAAAACCATCAGGATCATAAATGGTGTTGACCGGAAAATATTACTGATGATCGATACGATCCCGTAAATGATTCGAGCATACGGTTTGTTTTTGCGTCCAATAGAGTAAAGAATCAATCCCAAGACTAATCCGATGATCGTCACTAAGACCATTGAGATCAATGTCATATATAGTGTATCAAGGATAGCCTGATTCATCGTTTCCGGATTGATTTGTTTAAAATCTAGATATGTTTCTGAAAAGCTTTTATCCACGATGGATCACCTCAATTCCTACTCCTTGTTCTTTAATGAACACTTCTGCTTGATCTAATTCTTTAGTTTCACCTGTCATCAAGACAGTCAATGAACCAAAGGAACCTTCTTTTACTTGTTTGATTTTCCCGTATACGACGTTGACATCAATGTTATAGCGTCGAATTGCTTGGGAAATGACTGGCTCGTTGGCATTTCTTTCGCTAAAGGTCAAAGTTGCCAAACGGCCGCTTGGATTTTCTTTGATGAGTTCAGCTAATAGTTCTGTCGAATCGGCTTCTGGTTCGATGTCTTGTTGTACAAAACGTTTGGTTACTTCTTTTTTCGGTTGTCTGAAGACAGTCAACACGTCTCCTTCTTCTACGACTTTCCCCAACTCCATCACAGCGACTTTGTTGCAGATTTTGCGGATCACATTCATTTCATGTGTGATCAAGACGATGGTCAAATTCAATTTCTTATTGATTGCTAACAATAAGTCTAATACTTCTTCTGTTGTTTGCGGGTCCAATGCGCTCGTAGCCTCATCACAAAGCAAGATCTCAGGATCATTTGCCAATGCTCGTGCGATACCGACACGTTGTTTCTGTCCGCCGGAAAGTTGTGAAGGATACGCTTGTCCGCGTCCTTCTAACCCGACTAAACGCAACAGTTCTTCTGCTCGTTCTTTGCGTTTGCTCTTTGGTACACCAGCTAATTCCAACGGCAGCTGAATATTTTCAAGTACAGTTCTTGACCATAACAGGTTGAAATGCTGGAAGATCATACCGATTTTCTTTCGGAATGTACGTAATTCTTTGTTTTTTAACTTTGTGATATCTTGATCGTTTACGATCACTTCGCCGCTCGTGGGAAGCTCAAGTCCATTCAGGAGACGGACTAATGTACTTTTTCCTGCGCCAGAATAGCCGACGATTCCATAAATATCCCCTTTTTCAACGTTTAGTGAAACGTCATTGACGGCTTGGATGTTTCCGTTTTTCCCATTGAATGTCTTTTTGACATTCGTTAGTTGGATTAATGACATGCCATTCACATCTTTCTCTTATGATTTTTCAAACAAAAAAGCCTTCGCCCTCTTGCCTTAAGCAAAAGGACGAAAGCTTGAACTTCCGTGTTACCACCTTGATTTACCGTTACTTCGCAATAACAGCCTCTTCCAGTACTTGGACTTAGCTTCTTTCCGTATACTGTCGCGCTGTAACGGGCACTCCCGTAGTAAGTTTGCTTACGCTCGCTTACTCTGCTCTAAGACCATCTTCCATCTCATTTTCGTTACCCATTTTCAGCAAACAGGGCTCTCTTCAAACGTCCGTGACATGTACTCTTCTTTTCAAAGCTTTCTCATTTCATATAGGATTGCTTATGATTATAGCAACTGGAAGAATCAGTGTCAACTTTTTTTAAGTGATTTTCTGATTTTATAATTCGTCAAATTCTTTTGGATCAACATCTTTGAAACTTAAGATCCACGCATTCATTTCATCTGAATCATTCAAGATATTGATATCTTCACCGATTTTATCATTCACAGAAGAAACTGTACCCGTTAGCGGGCTAGCAAATTCATTGACCGCTTTTTCCGCTTCGACTTCGATCAGAGGTTCATCTTTTTTTAGCGATTGTCCTGCTTTTGGCAGATTGGCAAACGTGATGTCTCCCAGTTCTTCTTGCGCTTCATTTGTCAAACCAACACAGTATTCTTTTCCATTAAATAAGATCCAAAGGTTGTCCTTTTTCTTCAAATGTTTGCCTGCCATTTTATATCAGTTCTCCTTCATAAATTTTTTCATTGAATCCAATTGCAACAAGCTGGTCCTCTTGCACGATCAGCGGCCGCTTGATCAGCATGCCATCTGTCGATAAGACTTGGCTTGCTTTTGAAGCCGTAAACTCGCCTACTTGATCTTTCAGTCCAAGTTCCCGATATTTCATCCCGCTTGTGTTGAACAGGCGACGGATTGGTACTTGACTCGTTTCTAGCCAAGTCTCAATCGTTGAGGCCTTCGGTACTTCTTTGATCATATCAACAGTTTGATAACTAACGCCATGCTGGTCTAACCACGCTTTGGCTTTTTTGCATGTTGAACATTTCGGGTACCAGTAAAAGGTGTACAATTTTCTTACCTCCTTGAAGATCTTGCAGGTGCTTCATTTTGGTATCTCATCGATAATATCAACCCGATACCGATCATGTTCCCTAAAATCGAAGATCCTCCTTGGCTAATGAAAGGCAATGGGATCCCTGTTAAAGGAAGTAATCCGATATTTGCTCCAATGTTCTCAAAGACATGGAACAGCAGCATCATGATCAAACCGCTTGCGATATAGGCGTAAAATTCATTGTTCGTATCGAAACACACCCGAATCATACGATAAATCAAAATAAAATACAAGAAAATGACGAATGCACCACCGATAAAGCCGAAGTTTTCACCGATAACGGTAAAAATCATATCGGACTCACGAACAGGCACATAAATATTGCTTACATTGAATCCTTTACCAAACAAGCCACCGGTGCCGATTGCCAAAAGTCCTTGTGCCGGCTGATAACTCATCCCAGACGTATCATGGAAAGGATCCAGCCATGAATCAATACGTGCAAATTGATAAGATTTGAAGCCCACTTTGTAAAGCAAGTCTCTTCCGCCTTCAGTCGTCACTAAGAAAATCGTTCCTGCACCAACGACTACTGCCAAGATCACTACAGGGGCGATGATGCGCCAAGAGATCCCAGACATCAAGAATATCCCGCCGAAGATCGCAAGGAAGACGAGCATCGTTCCAAAGTCATCTTGGGCCATGATCAACGCTAAAACCGGTATCGTCACGATCAAGAGCTTCCCAATCAGCCAAAAGTCCGATTTCATCGTCCGTTCTTTTACTTGCGTATTATGTTTGGTCACGATCAGCGCCATCATCAAGATGTACGCGATCTTCATTAGCTCTGCTGGCTGGAAGGTGAACGCACCGAATCGGAACCAGTTTTTAGAACCTGTAGAATCGGCTAAATTCTTATCATAGAATTCAAGTAAGAGTCCCATTACTACTAATCCCAAGCCATAAAGGTAAGGAGTCAGTTTCCAGATCCATTTGGAATTCAAATGCATGATGACAACGATTGCTGCCGCCCCAACTAAATACCAGACAACTTGCATCCCTACGCCTTTCAAGACTGCTGGATTGTTTGGATCATGGCTAAGTGCTACATATAATGAGAGCAGACCAATCAAACATAACAGAAAGACTGGTAAAATCACGCCATAATCAATACGATTATCGTTCGAAGCTTTTAATTTTTTTTCCATGTTTCATCCCTTTTCTTAAAAACCATACTGCTGATTATTATAGCGGTCCAGTTAGATAATGGAAAGTCTTTCCACAGACATTTGGGAAAAATTAACTTTCCGTTTGTGCAGCTGCTTGAGCAAACAAAAGGCAAAAGCCTACTGCTTATCTTTAGTGTATCATAGAACTTTTTTTGATACATGCAATTATCTATCAGCTGAGATTCTCCTCGCTGTGAGAAGTTTCTGTGCTTTCATTGTATCGAAGGATCTCTTCAGCAATCTCTAACAGCTGATCAGAAACCAGATTGGTTCGTTGGATGAAATAAAAATACCGATGGAAATTCAACGGAATCATTGGTACGTCTTCTGGCACAGAGCGCTTAGATAAAATCGAGCGTCCGATTCCTTCCTTCAGCAACGCAACGATCACATCATTGCTTTTCACGATCATTTTCTTATCTTGGATGTTCATTTCTTCAAAATAACGTTGCGTGTAGTGAAAAACGCCAGAATTTGCTTCTCTTACAAGCCACAATTTACTTTTTGGGTCCCCAGCAATGACTAGCTGGTCTTCCATCAAAGAGTACCTTTGTACGCCGGAAGTCTCTAATGGCTTTTCGATAAAACCAAAATCGGATTCATGTTTCGCTACTTGTTCTAATGATTCATGTGAATTCGCGATCTCGATCTCAAAATGCACTTTAGGAAACCTTTTGATCAGATGTTTCATCAACTGAGGCAAAAGATAGACAGCAAATGTGTGGGAAGCAACGATCCGACATACTTCTTCTTCATTTTGTTCATTGAGCAATTTTTGCTGGGTCTCTTCCCATTCTTCTAATAAAACCAGTGTCCGCTCGTATAATAAATCGGCTTGCTTAGTTGGAAGCATCTCTTTTCTGCCATTACGCTGAAAAAGATCAATATTCAACTCCCGCTCTAATTGTTTGATTTGATTCGAGACGGCTGGCTGAGATAAAAACAGTACTTCTGCTGCTCTAGAAAAATTTCTTGTTTCATATACTGCTCGAAAAGTCGTTAATAACTTAAACATGGCACCACTTCCATAACTTTTTATGATAATTACTATAAAAACTATTTGATTTAAATATACAAAAAACCATCTATAATAGAAATGTACAACAAAACAGTTGCTGATCCAACTAGTAACTCAGACAAAGACAATCAGCTGTCTGCTTTGCTCGTAATCATACAGACCTATTCATTTTACAATGTATTCGTTCATCTTGGTACTAAAATCTATTAAATAAAAAGGAGAATATATATATGAAGAACTTTTTGAAAATTATTCCGATCCCGATCTGCGGGTTGATCCTTGGGTTAGCTTCCCTTGGAAATCTGTTTAAAGACTATCACCATGTTGCTTTAGGCAATCTAACTGGCGGTATCTCAATGATTCTTATGATATTCATTTTTGTTAAATTGTTTATCTTATTTGAGCATACGAAACAAACGTTGCATGATCCGATCATCGCCTCCGTTTCACCAACTTTTACGATGTCACTCATGGTTATTTGTACTTATTTTGTTTCATATGAAAGTATTGCACCGATTGTCAAATTCATTTGGTTGTGCGCAGTTATTTTCCAAGTGATACTTGTCTTTTATTTCAATTATCACCATGTCATCAAAGCTGATCTTTCTATTGAAGCAATTTATCCAAGCTGGTTTATCATTTACGTTGGATTTGGGGTCATCACTGTAACTGCTGGGAACTTCTTCCCACTTATTGGAAAAATCTTCTTTTGGATTTCATTGGTCTGCTATGCGTTCTTATTGCCAATCATCATCAAACGTGTCTTTTTCGTAAGAAATATGGCTCATCCGACACGTCCGCTGATTACGATCGTTGCAGCACCTGGTTCTCTTTGCCTGACAGGTTACCTGAAAAACTTTGCAGAACCTAACTTTTATCTTGTCGTAGCATTGTTCGTTTTATCTCAAGTATTGTATTTCGTTGTACTGTCTATGCTGCCACGCTTGTTCAAGCTTCGTTTTTATCCAAGCTACGCAGCCTTTACATTCCCACTTGTTATCTCTGCAACAGCTCTATTTACTACTGTTCATTACTTCAACAGTTTAGGTATTTATAGTAGCGTATTAGATTTCTTAAAAATTGCGGAATGTCTGTTTGCCAGTGTAGTTGTCTTCTACGTGCTTGCTCATTACGTACGTTTCTTAACTAAAGAACATAGCAAACACGGAAAATTCGTTTCTAAAAAAATCGCTTCATAATTGATTCGATCGGTTGTGAAAAAGCAGTTCTGCATCAAGTCATAAGAACAGCCAAACAAAAACAGCTTCTCACGTTTTTGAATTGGTTGGGCTTAATACCGATAAACTGGCTTTTAAACACCGTTTATTCGAAATAAGAGGTTGTGACAAGACTTTTGTCACGACCTCTTATTCTTTTGTCAAAATACTGGTTTAGTGCTACTATGTTCGAGTATGCTTTTAGTATTTATTGACGAAAGGAACCAATCAAATGAAATCATTGTCACATCCAATAAAATCTGTAAAGGATTCAGCGGTCCGCGAGATTTTGCCCGGGTTACTGCTTTCTTTTGCCATCGCTGCCGTCAGCCGGCTTCTTGCTATTTATCTGCCACAGTTAGGTGGAGCGACTATTGCTATTTTATTGGGTATTTTATTAGGAAATACTTTTTTTAAACAGCCTGTTCTAGCAATCGGCACAAAATTCGCTGAAAGCAAACTATTGGAATTCTCTGTTTTTTTACTAGGTGCAACTGTCACCGCTCAAACGATTGCTCAAATTGGTGTAAAAGGAATTGTTTTTGTGTTACTACAGATGTCAGTCACTATCATCGGTGCTTACTTGATTGGTAAGAAACTGCAATTCAGCGATACTTCTTCTTTGATGATGGCTGGAGGAAACGCTGTTTGTGGTTCTTCTGCTATTGCTTCGATCGCCCCTTCCATTCATGCAAAAGAGGAAGAAAAAGGACAGATCATCACACTGGTCAATCTACTAGGTACTGTGATGATGTTGACCCTCCCTTTTCTTGGATTACAGCTATTCGGCGGAAATCTCATTGAAAAAAGCGCACTTTTGGGTGGTACACTCCAATCTGTGGGTCAAGTAGTCGCTGGTGCAAGTTTGCTTGACAGTTCTGTTGTCGAATTTGCCATGTTGTTTAAGATTCTACGTATCATGATGCTTGTTGTTGTTGTCTATTTGTTTGAAAAATTCATGCACAAGAAACAACCAGCTCTGTTTGAAACACCGACTGATACGCAGAAAAAACGAAAATTACCGCTTCCTTGGTATGTATTAGGGTTTGTGATCTTTTGTTTGGTCAACAGCTTGTTTTCTTTACCTTTAGTTATTGACCAATCGGCACATTTTATCAGTAGCTGGTTTGAGATCACTGCTTTAGCGGCAATTGGGCTGCGTTTAGACTTTGCAAAATTCATGAAAGAAGGTACACGTTTCTTATCTTACGGATTGGCTGTCGGGATTCTCCAAACAGTGATGGCTTTACTATTTATTTGGCTGATCAAACTTTAGAATAAACACGAAAAAACAGTTGTGATTCTCGCATGGAACAATGTTCGAATCACAACTGTTTTTTTATTTTGCAGATACCCTTCTAATAGCAACAATTGGCGTTTGATTTCGACTCCATCTGTTGCGTTTCCCATATATCCTGTCAGTTTTCCATTTTGCCCGATCACTCGATGACAAGGAATAACGATTGGCAATGGATTGGTTCGATTTGCCTGTCCAATCGCTCGCACAGCTTTCGGACTATCGACAGCAACGGCTACTTCTTTATACGTTCGGATTTCTCCATAAGGAATGGTCGACAAAGCTTTCCAGACATTTTGCTGAAAAGGCGTACCTCTCTTTATAGATAAAGGAACTACAAATTCTTTTCTTTTTCCCGCAAAATATTCTTCAAACTGTTCTTGTGTGCGCGTTAAAATTTGCTGATTCGCTTCTTCGCTTTCCGAAATTGGCTGAAAAGATACGGCAGTCAATCCGGATTCATCTGCATCTAACCATAAAAAGCCGATAGGTGTGTGTATTTTCATTTTGTTTGCTCCTGGTCAACAGACTGGAGCTTCCTCCTTTTTCTCTGTCCGAAATTACTTGCCAACTACTAAAAATTGTTCTTAAAAGTTTGATAAACCGAGGAAACATGGTAAACTAAATACGGCAGTTTACCAAAAGAATACCTGTTCTTTTACGTAAAATCAAATTTAAAAGGTGTTATTTAAGGTTTATTAAATTTTGAATGTAAACCATATATAAACATACGATTGAAAGGATAGAAACGATGAAAGTATCAATTGTTGTCCCATGTTTCAATGAAGAAAAAACGGTTCCTCTTTTTTTTGATGAGGTTGAAAAATTCAAAGGTGCCCATGAGTTCGAATATTTATTTATTGACGATGGATCAAAAGACGGTACGTTAGCAGCAATCAAGAAGCTAGCTGCAGCTTATCCTTATGTCCGCTTTGTCTCATTTTCCAGAAATTTCGGGAAAGAAGCGGCTCTATACGCTGGATTACAAGCTTCTACAGGAGATTTAGTGACTGTTATGGATGTTGACTTACAAGATCCGCCTGAACTGCTTCCTGAGATGATTGAACGAATCACTACTTCTGATATCGATTGTGTCGGCACCCGGCGTTCGACTCGTGAAGGTGAGCCTGCAATCCGCAGCTTCTTCGCGAAAAAATTCTACCAGTTGATCAATAAAATCAGCGATACAGAAATGGTCGATGGCGCTCGTGATTTCCGTTTGATGACCCGACAAATGGTGGATGCTGTCCTAGAACTAACAGAATACAACCGATTTTCAAAAGGATTATTCAGTTGGGTCGGATTCAAAACAGAATATATTTCTTATGAAAACCGCGAACGTGTAGCTGGTGAAACATCTTGGTCCTTCTGGAAATTGTTCAACTACTCGATTGATGGTATCGTGAACTTCTCCGATGCGCCATTGACGATTGCTTCATTTATCGGCGCTTTGTCTTGTGTTTGTTCTGGTATTGCGATCTTGTTCATTATTTTGCGAGCATTGCTGTTTGGTGATCCTACATCAGGATGGCCTTCCATGGTCTCGATCTTCCTATTCATCGGCGGAATCCAACTGTTATGTCTTGGAATCATCGGAAAATATATCGGAAAAATCTTCTTAGAAACGAAACAACGTCCTGTTTATATTATTAGAGAAACAGAAAAAGTGAAGCCAAATGAATTGAAGCCTCACCAATAATATACGTCAAATGAAGTGAACATTTTTTTAAATGAAGAGGGACTGTGACAAAAATCTTGTCACAGTCCCTCTTTCCGAACAAACGGTGTTCCAGAAGTAGCTTC
>NZ_BJLL01000061.1:0-15409 GCF_007996925.1 Enterococcus sp. NBRC 3427
CTTACAATTTTGACATAATATTTGGTAAAATAATTCACGGCAGTAGAAATTTCATGTATAATAAACAGAGTTACGAAGATGATAGTAAGGAGGAGTTGTTTTGTCAGGAAACAAACAACACCCAAGTAAAGATAAAAAAGAAGCCAGTAAGGCAGCTACAGCAGATATAATCGACAAGCGGAGAAATCTGCGTAAAAAAGAAGATAAGATTGTGAGGAAGATCATTTTAGTGATCGCTCTTACATTATTGATTATTGGCGGATTTCTTGGATTTACCGTGTATCGCTATGTAGATAGCGGGTTGAAGCCTTTAGATAAATCAGATGACCAATTAGTCCAAGTGGAGATCCCAAGTGGCTCTTCTAACAAGCAGATTGGTGAGATTTTGGAGAAGGACAATATTATTAAAAGCGGGATTGTTTTCAATTACTATACAAAATTTAAAAATTTAACTGGCTTTCAAGCTGGCTATTATCAGTTAGCGCCTAATATGACTCTTGACGAGATTGGCAAACAGCTGCAAGAAGGCGGCACTTCTGAGCCAACAAAAGTTGCAGATGGGAAAATTGCCATTCCAGAAGGTTACGATATCGATCAGATTGCTGAACGGGTAGCGAAGGTAACTGGTAAAGACAAGAAAGAATTTTTAGATTTAGTGAATGATGAGACTTTCTTTAACGAGTTGCACCAAAAATTCCCAGAACTGTTGGAAAGTGCATCTAAAGCTGAGAACACAAAATACCGTTTGGAAGGTTACTTATTCCCAGCCACATATGATTATTACACGAGTACTTCGCTTAAGGATCTAGTGATTGAAATGGTGAACAAGACGAATACGGTCATGCAAAACTATTATTCAGCTATCAAGCAGAAAAATTTGACTGTACAAGAAGTTTTAACTCTAGCTTCTCTAGTTGAAAAAGAAGGCGTAAAAGAAAATGATCGTAAAAACATTGCACAAGTCTTCTTTAACCGAATCAAGGCAAATATGCCACTTCAGTCAGATATCTCTGTTTTATACGCATTAGGTGAACACAAAGAATTAGTGACGTATGAAGATACAGCTGTAGATTCACCATATAATTTGTATACCAATACCGGCTATGGACCTGGACCTTTTGACAATCCAAGCGAAGAGGCAATCAAGGCAGTATTAGAACCAGCGGAAAATGACTATTATTATTTCGTAGCAGATACGAGCACTGGAAATGTTTATTTCGCTAAAACATATGAAGAACATATGGAATTAGTGGAAAAATATGTAAATAATTCTTAGAAAAACAGGCTCTAGACATTGATCATTTTTAGAAAAACATTTACATTTGAAGAAAAGCGTGGTAATCTTTTTTGGACTATATTCCTCAAAAGATTACCTTTTGCGGTATTTTATCGAAAAAAGGAGACGTTACACATGGTAGAGAAAGTTTATCCAATGACTCTAGAAGGTAAAGAAAAATTAGAAAAAGAATTAGAAGAACTAAAAACAGTCAAACGCGGAGAAATCATTGAACGAATCAAAATTGCCCGCGGTTTCGGAGATCTTTCCGAAAACTCCGAATATGAATCAGCGAAAGATGAACAAGCATTTGTTGAAGGAAGAATCACAACAATTGAAAATATGATTCGTTTTGCTCAAATCATCGATAACGACGGTGTAGATGCAGATGAGGTATCAATTGGTAAAACAGTTACATTCATCGAATTACCAGATGGAGAAGAAGAAGAGTACACGATTGTCGGAAGCGCTGAAGCAGATCCGTTTTCTGGCAAAATTTCCAATGATTCTCCTATTGCGCAAGCATTGATTGGCAAACGTAAAAATGATGAAGTAACTATTGCTACTCCAGGTGGCGATATGTTAGTTAAAATCGTCAAAGTAGAACAAGCGTAGTCTGACTGAAAGATCTAGAGAGTTCATCTTACTGATGATACACTCTAGATCTTTTTCTCTTTGTATATTTCAGATTTCAACAAACGATCTTACATCTAAAGTCCTATAGCCAACAGTTAAAAAAATAGGTATGATGAAATGAGAATGTGTCAGGAGGGAGAAAGAGCGATGAATAGTTCTTGGCGTTTTTTTGTGGTAGTTGAAGCACTACTGCTGTTATTTGCTGTTTGGCAAATCGTAAACAATACTGGACTTTTACTTTTAGTGATATTCGGTATTTTTAATATATATCTAGCTATGCGCAAACATCCTCGTACTAAATTTCAAAATTTTCAATTGATATTAGGAAGTTTGGTCATTTTTTTTAGCTTAGTCAACAGTCCTGCTTTATGGATGATGGCTGTATTTGCCGTTTTATTTATTGGACTAAAAGGTGTAGAGATTTCAGGGATAGATTTAACCAAAAATGCTTTTTGGCGAAAGAAACAGATCATGATGGTCCAAACAGAGCAATTAAAAACACATAATAATGAGCGGAAAAGACAGCAATTATTCGGTAACCAACGTATTGGAAACGACGTCTATGAATGGGACGATATCAACATCGCCGTCATTTCTGGTGATACTATCATAGATTTGGGCAATACGCTTTTGCCAAAAGATGATAATATTGTGATTGTAAGAAAAGGGATAGGCAGAACACGGATCTTAGTACCTTTGGGCGTAGCCATCCGATTAGAGCATGCGACATTAGTAGGAAATGTCTTGTTTGAAGAAGAGCAATTTTCTTTGAAAAATGAACAAATCAAAATCTACAGCAGTGATTATGATGAAAACCCTCGTAGATTGAAGATTATTACCAATACCTTGATTGGAGATGTCGAGGTGATACGAATATGATGGGGAAAATATCCAGAGCGATGCTAGCTGTTTATTCGGGGATTGCGGCTTTCCTTATTATTCTATTTTCACTTTTCACTTATTTTTATGCCAGTAATCAAAGTCATTGGTGGGGAGAATTACTGCGTGCACGTTTATTATATGTTCCGCTTATCTTCCATTTGTTAGCCATTTCCTTAGGTGTAGGATTAATCGTCTTTCTATTATTATCACTTATTCAAAAGACAAAATACGGAAAAATTGAAGAAAAGCTGCGTGCACTCTCTTCTGGCAATTATGAATCCAAATTGTTGCTTCTTCCGATCCCAAGTGCATCGGACGATTTATACATCAAAGATATTGATATGGAAATCACTAAAATAAAAGAAAAAATGATTGAAGTATCTAGTGAATTACAAATTGTAACTAGCCGACCCCAATATGTAGATGGACAAACCAAAGAAGAAATTTTAGAATTAGAAAGACATCGATTAGCCCGTGAACTGCATGATTCAGTTTCACAACAATTGTTTGCAGCAATGATGATGATGTCGGCATTGACGGAGCAAGCAGAAAAAAGCGAGACACCAGAAATGTTCCGCAAGCAGTTGAAAATGGTAGCAGAGATCATCAACGCTTCCCAGTCTGAGATGCGTGCGCTGCTTCTTCATCTGCGTCCAGTCAATTTAGAAGAGAAAAGTTTAAAGCAAGGTATCGAGCAGTTATTGAAGGAATTGCAAAATAAAATCCAGATTTCGCTGAAATGGGATGTAGAAGATGTAAAACTATCTAGTTCCATTGAGGATCACTTGTTCCGAATCGTTCAAGAATTGTTATCAAATACATTAAGACATGCCAAAGCCAATGAATTAGAGGTATATTTGCATAAAATAGACAATAATCTTTTATTACGTATTATTGACGACGGAACAGGGTTTAATATGAATGAAACGAAAACGGGAAGTTATGGATTGAACAATATCAAAGAACGAGTAGCTGGTATTGGTGGAACAGTAAAAATCATTAGTTTTAAAGGGCAAGGTACAAGTGTAGAAATCAAGGTCCCTTTGATGAAGGAGGCATAGATAAGGATGATAAAAGTTTTATTAGTAGATGACCATGAAATGGTGCGCTTAGGCGTCTCTTCTTATTTATCTATCCAAGAAGACATTGAAGTAATTGGAGAAGCTGAAAATGGACGACAAGGCTATGAGAAGGCGATGACACTTCGACCGGACGTCATTTTAATGGACTTAGTCATGGAAGAAATGGATGGTATCGAATCAACAAAAGCAATCTTAAAAGATTGGCCAGAAGCTAAAATCATTATCGTAACCAGTTTTATTGATGACGAAAAAGTTTATCCTGCCATTGAAGCAGGCGCAGCAGGGTATTTGTTGAAGACTTCTACCGCACATGAAATTGCTGATGCTATAAGGGCAACGCAACGCGGCGAGCGAGTACTAGAACCAGAAGTGACAACAAAAATGATGGAAAAAATGAGTCGGCGAAATGAGCCTGTATTACATGAAGAACTAACGAATCGGGAAAATGAAATTTTAATGCTGATTTCTGAAGGGAAAAGTAATCAGGAAATAGCGGACGAATTGTTTATTACACTGAAAACAGTAAAAACACATGTTTCCAATATATTGGCTAAGCTAGAAGTGGAAGACCGTACACAAGCCGCTATCTATGCATTCAAACATGGTTTGGTGAAATAATGATTTTTTGAGGGAAAGATTTAGCTAATCTACCCTCTTTTTTTACATAAAATAAAGGATTCATCCTGTTTTTAATCTCTTTTTCTGTTCACCAACTGTTCATTTTTCTTTTTTTATAGTTTAATAGTAATAGGAGAAAACTTTATCCGAAAAGCGAAAGAACGAGGGAGAAAATTATGAAGAAAAAGTGGATAGGACTATTCTTAAGCCTGTTGTTATTGACAGGATCAATTGCGCCAAATGCTTATGCTGTTACTCAAAGCAGCACTTCTGATGAGATAAAAACGGAACATACAACAGAGACTTCCACACAACCAATGAGTGAGTCGACAACCCATGAAAGTACAGACGACTCCTTGCCACAGGACTCAGCCAAGGAAGAAGATTCTGGAGAATATTCAGAAAATAATGAAATAACAGAAAAAATAGAAATCAATAAAAGCAATTTTCCTGATGATCATTTTCGAAATTGGTTGTTGGAAATGATTGATACAGATAAAGATGGTTACTTATCAAATGAATTATTGGAAGTAACACAGTTAAACTTGGAAGGGTTACAGATACAGACACTAGAGGGAGTCAATTTCTTTAAACATTTAACGAAGATCGAAGTACAAAACAATGAGCTGAAAGAGTTAGATGTACACGAGTTAAAGAAATTAGCGTATTTAGATGTTTCATCTAACCAACTTTCAAAAATTGATCTTTCCCAAAATAGCGAATTAACGTATTTTAAGGGAGAAAATCAAACGGTTACAAGTATTGCAAATAAAATGGATAATAAATGGGAAATAAATGATGACACGCTGAAACCAGAGAAAGAACAAACGATTTTAGAAACAGAAAAATGGCAGTATGATGGAAGTCACTTTTATTCAAGCGAACAGACTCCATTAAGCTATATTTATGAAGTAGATTTTTCAGACGACGCAGTATTAGAAGAGGCAGCAGAAAAAACATTGACAGTAAAAGTGATGATCGAATATATGGAACCAGAACAAAAAGAGGCTGATTCTATCGTACCTGATTCATCATCTATAGTATTGAAGAAAGGAGAAACAAAACAACTTGCGTACACGAATGTCCCCGATGGAAGTATTATATCGGATCCGTTATGGGAATCTTCTAACCCATCAGTAGTAGAAGTAGATGAGAACGGTAAAGTAACAGCAAAAGAAGCTGGGGAAGCCAAGGTAGAGTTGAAGAACGCTGAAAAAGTCCTCGGTGAATTCACGATCATTGTAAAAGCTGAAAAAAATGAATCTCAGACAAAAGAAACAGCACAAACTTCTGACGAAACCACAGATCGTTCACCAATTTATAGACGAAGTACGTTAGCTGCGACGCCTACGATCACCTATCAAACACATGTACAAGATATTGGTTGGCAAACACCAACTGCTAATGGAGAAGTTGCTGGAACAACTGGACAGAAAAAAAGGATAGAAGCTATCAGAATTCAAGTGAACAACAGTTCATTAAATGGTGACATTGAATATAGCAGTCATATTCAAGAACAAGGATGGCAATCATATGTTAGAAATGGTGGTAACTCTGGTACAACGGGTAATTCACTTCGTATGGAAGCCATACGTATTCGTTTAACAGGTCAGTTAAGTCAATATTATGATATTTACTATAGAGTACATTCAGCAGAGTTTGGATGGCTAGGGTGGGCAAAGAACGGAAAAGATGCAGGAACTTCAGGTTTTAGTTATCGCATGGAAGCCATACAAATTCAGTTAGTAGAAAAGGGGAAGAAAGGGCCTTTGGAAAGCACAGCTTACTACCAAAGAAATTCTTTAATTCCTCCAAATATCAATTATCAAACATACATCCAAAATATAGGGTGGCAGAATCCACAATCAAATGGGTTAACAGCTGGAACTGTAGGAGAAAAACTTAGGTTAGAAGCTATTCGTATGAATGTAACCGATTCTGAATTTTCTGGTACAGTTAAATACAGTAGCCACATTCAAGACGTTGGTTGGCAAAAAGAGCAAGAAAATAATGATATCTCTGGTACTAATGGTCAAAACAAAAGAATTGAAGCAGTAAAAATACGGTTAACAGATGATTTAAATAAATTTTTTGATGTATATTACAGAGTACACTCAGCGGAATTCGGATGGTTAGGCTGGACAAAGAATGGAAGTGAAGCTGGTAGCTCTGGTTTTTCATTTCAAATGGAAGCAATCCAAGTTCAGTTAGTAGTAAAGGGGCAGAATGGACCAACTACCTCTATTCCTTATTATGAAAAAAATAAACTAACGGTACCAACCATAAACTACCAAGCACATTTACGAAATATTGGCTGGCAATCTGTTCAAAGTAATGGAAACAATGCGGGGCTGACAGGGCAAAGCGCTAGGATAGAAGCTTTAAGAATCAATGTAGCAAACACGCCACTTCCTGGTGCAGTGGAGTATACAAGTCATGTACAAAATATAGGTTGGCAAAATTATAGTAGAAATAACGAGATTTCGGGAACAACTGGAAGAGCTCTTCATACAGAGGCAGTTCGAATACGTTTGACTGGACAATTAAATCGTTTCTATGACATTTATTACCGAGTCCATTCAGCACGTCTTGGCTGGTTAGATTGGGCAAAAAATGATCAATATGCTGGAACATCTAGATTGAATTTACCAATGGAAGCAATCCAGGTCATAATTGTCAAAAAAGGTGCAGCAGCCCCTGGACCAACGACGAATCCTTACCAGACTTCTATTAACCATCTATTTGTGATGGGACATGGAGTCAATGATCCTGGTGCTTCTTATAATGGTGTCAATGAGCGTGATTTTACTAGAGGAGAATTGATGCCTCATTTACAAAGATGGGCTGCTCGCTTAACGAGGAATCGGATCACTTTTTATAATACAGCTGCAGATATGTATCAGGATTCTCAACGTATGCAAGGTGCATATACGATTAGCAGTTCATTTTCTTCTGTATCAGAATTTCATTTAGACAGTGGCGTCATTGGGGTTAGCACTGGCGGTCATGTAATCGCTCATCGTAATGGGAACTCATTGACTGCACAAAATTATGCAATCGCCAATGTCATACGAAATTATGTAGGTCTTTGGGGATCGGTACAAAACACAGGAGGGATCAATCTGCGAGCTGACTTACTAAACATGAATGTATTACAATCAAGAGGGATACCTTACCGTTTAGCTGAGTTAGGCTTCATAACGAATACAAATGATGTAGCAAATATCCGAAATAATATCGATATGATCGCCAAAGGAATTGTAGAGAGTGTGACTGGCGAAAATTTATAGTGAAACAAACTATACAAGAAAGATAGTGGGGAAAGTTTGGGACTGTGACAAAAGTCGTGTCGCAGTCCCTTTTTCCGAATAAACAGTATTCAAGAGACTGCTATCGGTAATAAGGCGCGATTTTGTCGTCGCTCAATGTTGAACGTCTCTTTTACAACCTCTTTTTCCGCAAAAGAATGCTTGCTTTTGTTTTTGTAAAGGCTTTGTTATACTGAGAAAAGAAGATACTAAAGGAGGAAAACGGTGAAACAAAATTTTGCAATTGTAGGTCTTGGACGATTTGGCGGAAGTATCTGCCGAACACTGATCGAAGCTGGTCAAGAAGTACTGGCTATTGATAGTAATGAAGACCGGGTCAATGAATATATGAATATAGCCACTCATGCTGTTGTGGCAAATGCACAGGATGAAATGACACTTCGATCATTAGGCATAAGAAATTTCGATCATGTAATTGTCGCTATTGGGGAAGATATTCAAGCCAGTATCTTAGTTACTCTGATGGTAAAGGAAATGGGCGTACCAAATATTTTAGCAAAAGCCCAAAATGAGTATCATGCCAGAGTACTTGAAAAGATCGGAGCTGATCGCGTCGTCCATCCTGAGCGAGACATGGGAATACGGATTGCGCATAATTTAGTGTCAAAGAATATTTTAGATTACCTAGAGTTGTCAGATAAATATTCTTTAGCAGAAATCCGAGTATCCAATCCTAAATTTTTCAATAAAACATTATCTGAATTAAATTTCAGACAACGTTTTGACTTAACAGTAGTTGCAATTCGCAGAGTAGATCAAACGGTGATCGCTTCACCTGCAGCAGATGAATATGTTCGTGAAAACGATAATCTGCTAGTGATTGGTGAGACAGGCGATGTGGATATTTTAGACGATAAGATGAATCAATAGAAAGCAGGTTGTTAGGATGGAATTAACAGTAACGCCAAAAGCACAAAAATGGTTTGAATCAGAAATCGATCTGCCAGAAACTTACGGAATACGTTTTTTTGGAAAAGTCTACGGCAAAACAGAAGTTCATGATGGTTTTTCGATTGGGATGTCAGTGGAACAGCCTGAACATCCTGTCAAGAAAGTGGAAATAGATGGAACACTGTTTTTTATTGAGGATGCAGATGAATGGTTCTTCAAAGGGTATGATTTACTTGTTGATTATGATCCAAAACTAGAAGAACCAACCTATCACTTTAAAAAACAATAGAAACAAGAGGGTGTGACAACTTGTCACACCCTCTTGTTTAAAGTAGGCTGATTCAGCTATCAATATCCTGCAGACAATTTGACTTGATTGGTTTGAAGGTCATGAGTAGCAAGGTAGCTTTTTAGATTAGTTAAAAAAATAGACATTAATTTCTTTTGAAAATCAGGTGTCAAACCTGCAATATGGGACGTGATCAGTACATTGTCCATTTTCCAAAGAGGGTGATCTTGTGGGAGAGGCTCCTCTTCAAAAACGTCTAATGCCGCAAAGGAAAGTTGTTGCTTGTTTAATGCTTGTATCAAATCTTGCGTTTTAACAGAAGCGCCACGACCGACATTGATAAATACAGCTTTTGAATCAAAGTGTTCAAATAGGTGTTGATCAAAGAGTCCAGTTGTTTCCTCCGTTAGAGGTAAGATATTGACGACGAAATCTACTTCTGGAAGGACTTCCTGAAGTTGCTTTAAAGAAAAAGTTTTTTCCATTCCTTCTGCTGGATGACCGGATGTATTGATTCCATAGCAGATCATATCCAATGCTTTGACTTTCTTTGCAATCATTTTTCCAATATGGCCAGTTCCAATGATTAATATTTTTTTCCCTTGGATAGGTTGGTAATGGATTGAGGAACCTAACCATTTCATTTCACTCTGTGCCCTTTGTGCTTGGAAAAGACCGCGAGAATAACCTAGAATGATTCCTAATACGTGCTCGGTGATCGATTCACTGTGGATACCACTTCCATTTGAAAGTAAGATATGTTTTTTTGAAAATGCTTCAAGGGGGAGTTGATCAACTCCTGCTGAGATAGACTGTACCCATTTCAAGTTAGGAGAGGCTAATAGTTTTTCTTGATAGTTTGAGTTCCAACCCAAACTGATCTCTACATTTGGTAGCTCCTCTGGTTGTAATTCTGTCTTGAAGACATAACCAGGCGCTATAGTATGGATTTCTTCGATAAATTCGTCACGAAATGGACGATCTGCGTAAATGATTCTTTCTGACATAGTTAATTACCCGCCTTTCTTTACTTTAAGTGTAGCGCATATAAGAAGAACTTTGAAGTGCCATGCTTTTTAGAAATTAATATTGTATAAATAAAAAAGAGTTGTGACAAAAGATGTGTCACAACCTCTGATTCACGATGTTCCAGAAGTAGCTTCTTCGGAAATAAGCCGAAATTTTTTGAAGCTAAGCACTTCTATCACAATCTCTAAAAGAGTTTATTGAAGTTGAAATAATAAGTTGTCTGTATTTCTAACTGATCGATATTTTTGACCATCCTTTGACAGCTTGAGCAAAAATAAAGATACCTGCAAAAGCAATAAATGCACTAGTGTCAAAAGAAGGGAGAAAGATCATCAAGAATGTTGCAATGATAGTCGGCAACGAGATTGAATAGATCAATGTCTTCAAGCAATCAAGGAAAGTAGCTTTTGTTAGTCGAAAGCGTGCATAGAGAAAAGCAGCGATATTGGCAAATAGTAAAGTGATCAGCAGATTCAAGAAACTAGGATAAATCGAAAATAGAAAGGTCAGGGCTTTTACCCACATCGGTATAGATGCTTCACTTAAGAAGGATCGGAGCTGCTTACCTGTTAAATTTTTTAAAGATTCATTGGTGTAGGGAAGTTCTAACTGATTATTGTTCAATAAAGCAGAGGTAGTGCCTGTATTGGGAAGAGCAATGACAAGTTTGTCTTTTAACATCCCGACACTAACGAGATTTCCCATCAAATCAGTAGAAATGTCTTGTTCTGTACGTTTTCCCTCTGGATCAAATGTAAAGATAATGGAGTTTGTTTGGTAAATGAAACCTTCTTTTTCTTTTGTTTGAAGCTGTCCGCTTTGGATTGTAAAATCAGGAATGCGGGTAGCAATCTTTTGTCCGTCCAATTGAATGTTATTTAAGACTTGAAAAACTTGAAAAGAGATTGGCAGAGCCATAATTACACTCAAAACCAGAAGATAGACAATAGCTTTCCAAAATGGAACGTTTCTCGCCTCCTTAAGGTCTTTGAATCGTATAAAGGAACTGATAATTAATTGTTTTGTTGTCATAAGTACTCCTCATCTAGTAGTGTCATCACTTGCAATTCTAGCGAAGTATCAAGTGAAATACAAGTGCTTTAAGGAAACATCTGAATGATTGGTGAAATATCAAAAAAATGTTATTCTTGATTTAAGATTATACAATACAAATAAAATGGAGGAACGAATCGTGCATACACAGCCACAGAGATCATCAAAAAAGCTATTTGGGGTAGTGGTGCTGAATGCGGTGATCACTTTATCAGAATTTATTGGAGGGATTGCGTCGGGAAGTTTGTCTCTTGTTTCAGATGCTTTTCATAACCTTAGTGATACATTAGCAATCATTTTTTCTTATGGAGCACAAAAAATGGCACAAAAAGAAGCAAATGAAAAGCATACGTATGGCTACCAGCGTTTAGAAATATTGAGTGCGTTCATCAACTCATTCATACTGATCATATTATCCTTGTTTTTAGCTGCTGAAGCATTCAAACGGTTCAATTCCCCTGAAAAGATAAATAGTCATTTGATGCTGATAGTAGCAGTTATCGGATTGCTCGCGAATTTGTTTTCGACGTTATTGTTGAGACAAGAAGCAGACGAAAGTTTGAATATAAAATCTAGTTATCTGCATTTGTTAAGCGACACACTGTCTTCGATAAGTGTGATTATCGGAGCAGTTTTGATTCGATTTTTCGGTATCTATTGGATTGATCCAGTTATTACATTGGTCATTTCGATATATATATTGTTAGAAGCGATAATAGTGATTAAAAAAGCTGCGGCTATTTTGATACAAAGTGCACCTACAATCGACTATGAAAAAATGGAGCAAGAAATCAAAGCAATCGAAGGGGTAAAAGATGTTCATCATGTCCATATTTGGCAGTATAGCGAAAAGATTATTATTTTCGACGGACATATTGATTTTGAAGATCAGCTGCTAAGCGAGATTGAAAAGGCATATCCGCGTATAACTTCTTTATTAAAATTAAAGTATGGGATTACACATGTAACGATCCAAGCAGAGACACATGTAAAAGACCAAAAAAAATTAATTTTTTTAAATAAAGATGAAAGTTACTGAAAAATAGAGTATGATAAATAAGAATTTCTAATAAGGTAGGTTGGCTCATGAAGCAGTATCAACAAATAAAAGGATATTTAGAAGCAAAGGGATATTGGGAGATACTGGTTTATCTCTTTTTTGGTGGTTTGGCTACGATTGTGAACTTTGTTAGTTTTGCCCTCGCACGCCAATATTTTGATTTAAGTATGGCTCTGTCCAATTCTATTTCATGGTTTTGTTCTGTATTGTTTGCTTTTGTGACGAACAAACTTTGGGTATTCCATTCAAAATCACCGAATTTTACACATGCACTTATTGAATGTGGTAAGTTCTTCTTTTACCGCATCCTTTCTTACGGGTTGGACATGGGAGCAATGGTGTTATTAATCAATGTCATGAACAGCAATGAATATGTGGCAAAAATTATCACTCAAATTATTGTTATCCTAGCTAATTACATTTTCAGCAAGTTGTTCATTTTCAAAGAAACTGAGGTTTTTGAAGAAGAAGTAGGCCAAGGAGAAAAAGACGACTAGGCATAACTATTGAAGAATTTCCTTCTCTTTGTTACTCTTTGTAATGTAGACATTATAAAGAAAACATTGAGGAGGAATTTTTTTATGACTTACACATTACCAGATTTACCTTATGCATATGACGCATTGGAACCTTACATTGATGAAGAAACGATGCACCTGCATCATGACAAGCATCACAATACTTACGTAACGAATTTAAATGCAGCAATCGAAAAATATCCAGAATTAGGCGAAAAAACAGTAGAAGAATTATTATCTGATATGGATGCTGTTCCAACAGATATCAAAACAGCTGTACGCAACAATGGTGGTGGACATGCTAACCACTCATTTTTCTGGGAAATCATGGCACCGAATGCGGGTGGCGAACCTACTGGGGCAATAAAAGAAGCAATTAATGAAGCTTTTGGTGATTTTTCTTCTTTTAAAGAAGAATTCAAAAAAGCAGCAGCTGGACGTTTTGGTTCTGGTTGGGCTTGGCTTGTACTGGAAAATGGGAAATTAGCTATTACCTCTACTGCAAATCAAGATTCTCCATTGATGGAAGGTAAGACACCAATTCTAGGTTTAGATGTTTGGGAACATGCTTACTATTTGAAATATAAAAATGTACGTCCAGACTACATTGCAGCATTCTGGAATGTTATTAATTGGGACGAAGTAAACAAACGTTTCGAAGCAGCAAAATAACTATTTTCTCCATCATATCAGTCTTAAAAATAATTTGGAAAATAAACGAGCGAAAGCTTGCGAGCGTTTTCTAAATTGGGTATAATGTTCTTGCAAGGTTACTTGCAAGAACTTTTTTGGAGGCTATACATTTATGGAACACGGAACAGTTAAATGGTTCAACAATGAAAAAGGATTTGGGTTTATTACAGTAGATGGCGGAGATGACGTATTTGTTCATTTCTCAGCAATTCAAGGAGACGGCTTCAAGAGCCTAGAAGAAGGCCAAGAAGTAGAATTTACGATTGTTGAAGGTGCGCGCGGTCCTCAAGCTGCTGAAGTGACTAAATTATAATAATTTGTTGGATAAAGACACGACTTCTTAGGGAGTCGTGTCTTTTTGTCTATTCAAGAAGTTTTTTGATTTCTTGACTAAGTAAATAGATTTGTTCACTAGACATTTCATAACTAATTGTCAAGCAAGGTACATCTTCTTCATAAGTAACGGTTTTTAAAGAAGTATCAGTTGTTCGGATGATCAATTCCGGCTTGAATAAAAGGTCATTAGTAAACACAACATTTAAATACATACTCAGCTGTTCTTGAAGAATTTCCATATATGCTAACTCCAAACCAATCGGAAGGTCACTCTCAAATTTGATTTTGATTTCTTTATTAAAGTAAGTAGGAGAAATGATCAACATGAACGCTTCTGCTAAATTCCAAGAATGCAACCAATCCAGTTCCTCAGATTCGTTTTTTAATTGTTCCGTTAATCGATTGATTTCTCGGTGGAATGCCGGATAACTCATCTCGATAAAAGAGGTAATTTCATGTTTGACGATCGAAAATTGAGGAAATAGCAATCCATGCATCCCATTTGCGAGCAGTGTACTGTTCAACAGCGACTTTTTTGAATGGATTTGGGCAGACTTGAATCGATTGGAGTAAATATAAGAATAAAAACTAGTCTGCAGTTGTTTTACAGGGGTCGCAATTTTTGTATGGATACGTAAAGCAGTTTGCAGATAGTCCTCTTTCAAATAAAAAGCAGCCCGAGATTGCATCCAAAGAAACAAGAACATGCTATCTGTCAGATTGAAACGCATACGTTTATAATTCGTTGTTAAGTCTTCAGCCATTTTTTCAAAGCCATTCCAAAGGTCAAGTGAAAAATCAGGCAATTCTTTTGTGGGGATAACGTGTCCCTGTTGAGAACGAAGATAAGTAACAGCTAGTATAAAGGACCATTCGATCATTTTTATCTTATTTGGTTTTTGATGAACGATAGCAAAAGAATCTTCCACTTCTGAAAATAATTGATGGAACTCTATTGAAGCAAAAGGCCATTCAACACTGCGATAGGATGGCCATAGTATCAAATAAATCAAATAACGAATTTGCATCTCACTTCCTTTGAAATACATCTCGCCTTTTTTTGTTTTGATCTGCAGTTGATATTTTTTTAGTATCTGATTGATGCGAGTAATGTGCCGCCGAAGGATGGATTCACTGATGTTATTATCCTCAGAGAATTCCGCAATCGTTACTTTCGAGTCAAGGCATAAATTTTTCAATAGATGAAAAATAGGCGAGCGCTTCAAAATGGACAGAATCAATTCTTGAAAATCCGAATTGGTACCTAAAAATAAATAATTACGCCCTTCCTTTCTTAACTGATCGCTAATGGAGAGGGTGCGTACTTGTTCACAATAATTTTGTACAGAACGTTTGTCACAAGCAGTGAATTCAGCTAATTGTTCGATAGACCAAATTTTATTGGAATGATAGATGGTATCAAGAATAGTAATCTGTAAACGTGTGGTCTTTTCCAATAATGAATAAAAATCCATGAATTTTAGTTCCTCCAATCAATAATTAGTACTTAAGTTATCTTGATATTAAAAAACAATGTTATTTTTATCAAAAAATGTATGCAGAAAAAACAATTTATAATAAAAAAAGTTTGTTATATGAAAAGCTATACCTTTAGTTTGATAAACAAAAGATTAATTTTCGTGTTATTTTATTTATTTGTGAATAAATTTACTTCAAAAAATATAAAAATATTTTTTATTCTTTTATGCTTAATTGA
>NZ_BJLL01000062.1:0-15383 GCF_007996925.1 Enterococcus sp. NBRC 3427
AAGGAACTTCGAGATATTCTTTAGGATATTAAAATTAACTAGCACCACGGGTAAATATTATAGATTATTACTTTTGACAGCTGAAGCAGGATGGATGGATTTTCCAGAAGTTGTAAAAGAAGTTCAAGAGATAGGTGCAACTATTTCTGATAGCCGCTCCTCTCCTATGAACTATCAGGATGCCCATGGAATTAAAATAATTGATCAAGAGAGAAATGTCAGAAAATACACAACAATAAATGAGTGTGTAATTAATGAAAATCTTTGTAGGGCACCGATAACGAAACACATTAAGAATAGAAGCAAAGCAAAAGACGGAAGAACTTTTACTACCTTCTAAGTTTTTTTCATATTTGTTTGCTATACTTAGATCTAAGGAATTAGACTTTCGCTGCCCATTATTTAAGTTTGAGGTAGCGTCTTGCGAGGGATCAATAATGGAAGAAGAAAAAATATTTGAAAAACGCTGGGAATTGGCTTCAGTTGAACAAAGAGCAAGGTACCATAATCTAATGTCCTCTTACCGCAATATTGATTGGACTTACAAAGAAAAGAAGTACTTGCTTTGGTTATGTCAGTTAGATGTAAATACCTTTGAAACATTTGAAGTGATTCTAGATAAGATTAAAAACAGCAATGAAAAAAGAGCTGATCTATAGTGGTTCGCTCTTTTTATTTTATTAACTCTTTGGTTACTATATGTAAAATACAGCTTCATATTACAATAAATTTCAGGATACAAATTTATTTAAGCATATATAAATATAATTGAAATGGGACATAAATATATGAGTATGAGAAAGGTGATTACATGTTTAATAAATGGGCAAACCACCCAATGAACTCGAGAGGTAGAGATAATTTGAAGGAGACGGACAAGTTCTGGGAAGAAGTATATAGTAAAAACAAAAATCTTAGGTTTCCTGAAGGAAAACTTTTATATAGAGTTCATACAGGTGGATATAAAAAACCTGTGGTTCTGTTGCAAAGTTTTCCAAAAAATCTATTTTAGTGTAAAATTGAGAAAAAAGACAGAGAGGACAGAGTAATGAATCATTTTAAAGGCAAACAATTCAAAAAAGACGTCATTATTGTCGCTGTTGGTTACTACCTGCGTTACAATCTAAGCTATCGTGAAGTTCAGGAATTGTTATATGATCGTGGAATAAATGTTTGTCATACTACGATTTATCGTTGGGTGCAAGAGTACAGCAAAGTCCTCTATTATCTTTGGAAGAAGAAAAATAGACAATCCTTCTATTCATGGAAAATGGACGAAACCTATATCAAAATTAAGGGACGTTGGCATTATCTTTATCGTGCAATTGATGCGGACGGCTTAACCTTAGATATCTGGTTACGAAAGAAACGGGATACGCAAGCAGCCTATGCTTTCTTAAAACGACTCCATAAACAGTTTGGTGAGCCGAAAGCAATTGTGACCGATAAAGCACCTTCTCTTGGCTCCGCCTTTAGAAAGTTACAGAGTGTGGGTTTATATACTAAGACAGAGCACCGAACTGTGAAGTATCTTAACAATTTAATAGAACAAGACCATCGACCTATTAAACGACGAAATAAATTTTATCAAAGTCTCCGTACAGCCTCTTCCACGATTAAGGGCATGGAGACCATTCGAGGAATATATAAAAAGAACCGAAGAAATGGAACGCTCTTCGGCTTTTCAATGTCTACTGAAATCAAGGTATTAATGGGAATAACAGCCTAAGATATTTGGAGTTCAGAGAGGGTGCGTTTGATTTTCAAACTTCGCAACAGAACCGATGACACTATCGTTCTTCATCAACGTAAGTTAGATTTGTTGAAAGAGCAGAAAAAAGGATTTCTACAAAAAATGTTTGTTTGATATTTTAAATAGAAAAGAGAGATAAAGTGAAGTTTTTAAATTTTTTGAACTATAAATATTTAAACTGGGTATTATATGGTATTACATTATTTTTTATTATTTATTACTTTTTTACCGATGATGATATTTTTTTAATTTTAGCAATACTTTTTCTTGTTTCATCTAATTTTAGTGATAACTTAATTGAAGTTCTTACAGAACCAGAAATTCGGTCTATGACGGATGAAGAACAACAGATTATTAAAGCTATGATTTCGGAAAATAAGAAAGACGTAGTAGTTATCAAAAAGATTAGAGAGTATACAAATTTAGGTGTTTTACAAGCCAAAAAAGTATATGAAAAAAAAAAAAGGGTCTATAATTACAAATTAGATAATACATTAGAAGCTGGAGACAAGATTGTCTAGATAATGTGTGAGATAAAATTTTTGGCAGGTTATCATACATAAGACAAAATGTTTTTAAAACTGATAACGTATTTATTCCACAACAATTACGCATTTATTTCTGAGAAAAATATAAAGCAGGAGGATTACAATGCTGAAAACTTATTCCTTAACAAAAGATACATTATTAGTTTCGTCAGAATCAAATATCAAAAATTCTTCTGTTGTTTATGTTTATGGTGACGAACGAGAATATATCGAATCTTCTGAACATAAATATGACTTTAAAATAGGCAATATACTAACGTTTGATGATCGAGTTGCATATGACACGATGATAGATAAGAACGATGAAAAAAGTTTGCTCGTAAGTTTTTTGTTTCCCGAGGTACATGAAGGTGGGCATCTAGATACCCTGACGACATCTGTTGTTTTCTTGGTATTTAAAAATAAGTTGATAATTTTTACAAAACAAAAATTAAAATTCATTCCCGAACTCTTATCCAATATGGTTTTACGTGATGTCAATCATTTCGTGGAGGAAGTACTTTTAAAGATCATGCAAAAAGATTTCTATATGATGCTTAACGACCTTCGTGGAGTCAAGGAAAAAATTGATGATTTAGACTCAGAAATATCAACGTCCGGTTCACTCAAACCAACGTTTGGTGATTTATTGACTCTTCAAAAATACATGATAGCTTTGTCAACAACTTATAAAGCTAACCATAAAGCGCTTGATTTCATTAAAAAAAATTTCACAACTATTGACGATATTGATTTTAGTACTAAAAAAATAATTGATGATTTATACGATACAAGTGATACAATGGATAGAATCATTTTAAGTTACAGCCAATATTTGGACAAATTGGAAAATATGATAAACAATATGATTTCGTATCAGCTAAACATGATTATGAAAACCCTAACCGAGATATCAATTGTTTTGACTATTCCAGCAATTATTTTTGGCTTTTGGGGAATCAATGTCCATGTCCCGTTTGAAAAGTCTTCTTATGGTGTTTTAGCCGTATTGATTATCTCTGCTATACTAAGTCTAATTTGCTGGCTTTTGATGCGACGCAAAACATATTTGTAAAGTATTTGTGATACCCTAATATGATTTAAAGCAGAATTTCTTTGTTGACTTTTTAAAAGGCTGATTCCTTTCAATAATTTAATAGCTTCAGCGGCTGCTCAGAAGTCAATAAATTGGACTATTTTTATTCAGTTACTTAGGCAACATTTGAGATACGATTGCGATTATAAAAATTGATATACCAACCAATGGCTGCTTGGAAGACTGACATATTAGCCTCGATATCATCGAATAACTAAATACAGAAAAATACAATAAATATTATCAAACTAGGGACTATACTAGAAAACATCAGTACATTCCTTAACTCAGGGTCTATAATTAGAAAATCGCCCCTTTGAAAACTGATTAAAACAGCCCCCATTATCTAGTGACTAGATAATGGGGGCTGTTTTTTTGTTAAGTGATATAATAAACCATAAAAGAAGTTTAGAAATACGGTCCTGGTCATCAATAAATAAACAATTTAATTAATTATTTATTTAATTATTTAATTTCAGAAAGGTATACATGAATCATGGTGCAACAAATTGTCCTACCCATCAAAGACTCCAGCGTCTTAAAGATGGTACAAGATACACTTCTCGATAGTTTCCGTGCTGGTCGCCGAAATTACACCGTTTTTCAAGTTGGTAAGGCCACGCTACTACGTGTGAGTGATGTCATGACATTAAAAAAATCAGATGTCTATAATCCAGACGGCTCTGTCAAAAATGCAACCTTTATTCATGATAAAAAGACCGGTAAAGCAAACACGTTATATTTAAAGCCTGTTCAGCAAGACTTGTTGCAATATCATGATTGGCTGGCCCAAGAAAATATCAATTCTGAGTGGTTATTTCCCTCGACAGCCCATTATGATCTTCATATCACTGAGAAGCAGTTTCATAAGGTGATGGCGCATGTTGGTGATCTCTTAGGAATCAACTTGGAAGACAAAGAGAAAAAATTGCGAGTCAGAAAACCGTTTTGAGATATGAACAGCATTTGCCTTCACGCCTTAGCGATTTTAAATAATAGCCTTGAAAGTGATTATGGAAAAGCCCTCTACGCTCAATGCAAAATTGACGTAGAAACTATTTTTGATCGATTGAAAGGTGTATTTGGTATGTGAAGAACCCATGTCAGAGGCAAGAACGTTGCACCTACTGACATTGGAATGATGCTTATGAGCATGAATCTAACCAAATTATCCCTTGAGGCTAGAAGAAAAGCGGAAGCTTTTCAACACAAAGCAGCCAAAAATAAAAAACGCGACGAAGCAATCACATTTATGATTATTCATCGCGTTTTTTATATTTAGAGCTAGTTATTTGCTAGACCCACTATTTACAGATGAAACGTTTATCACCTTTGGTTTTGGGCATTTAGTGGAATTAGCAGAACCAGGTCATTATGACGAAAAGTGGCAAAATTGGAAACTTGAATCTTTGCCGATTTTTCCTGATCGATACGATTTTGAAGTTGCAAAAGATAAGGGAAAGCAGTTTAAAATTGTTGCAGAACTTCTCAAAAAGGCAAATACAATTATTGTTGCAACAGATAGCGACAGAGAAGGTGAAAATATCGCCTGGTCGATTATCCATAATGCAAATGCCTTTTCAAAAGATAAAACATTTAAAAGACTATGGATCAATAGCTTAGAAAAAGATGTGATCCGAAGCGGTTTTCAAAATTTGCAACCAGGAATGAATTACTATCCCTTTTATCAAGAAGCGCAAACACGCCAAATTGCCGATTGGTTGATCGGCATGAACGCAAGCCCTTTGTATACGTTAAATTTACAACAGAAGGGCGTACAAGGTACATTTTCACTAGGACGTGTTCAAACGCCCACCTTATACCTTATTTTTCAGCGCCAGGAAGCCATAGAGAATTTTAAAAAAGAACCTTTTTTCGAGGTGGAAGCTAAGTAAAACAAGGGTCATTTAAGGGCGTTCTAAGCCCCACACAGCGTTTTAAAACCCAAGAGGAGCTTTTTTAGCTTTTGTTTCTTCTAAACAAGCTAAAATAGGCAATCAAGAGGGGATAATTGCTGATGTTCAAACCAAAGAGAAGAAAACGAATAGTCCGAGTTCGTTTTCTTTAAGTAGTTTGCAATCAAAAGTCAATCAGCTTTATAAAGCGACAGCGAGCCAAACTTTAAAAGCTATGCAAGGACTGTATGAAGCAAAATTATTGAGTTATCCAAGAACAGATACACCATTTATTACAGAGAACGAATTTGCTTATTTAAAAGCGAATTTTGGCAAATATAGCGGTTTTTTAGGACTTGATCTTGAAATGTTGTTATCATTGATAATGATACGTTCAAACAACAGCACCCAAATTTTGACGAATTAGTGAAACTCTATGAAAAAGACGTAGTAAAACATGCAACATCCTATTCTAATCAGCTGGTAAAGCTTAATTAGGTTATATAAGCTTGAAAATAAAGGGTTTGTCCAATATGGACAAGCCTTTTTCTTATGTTTTGCCACAGATTTGCCACACTTATTGTGTAAGAGTATCAAGGATAGGTATAATTTGATACTTTGTTTTTTTAGTGATGTGCAAATAAATTTCTGTTACACGACTACCTCTAGAATGCCCTACACGGTCTTGAATTGCTTCTAGGGGTATTCCTTACTCTGCTAAGAAACTAATATGCGTATGACGGAATATATGGGTCGTAATATGTTTATTAAAACTAAGTTTATTATCAATATCAATTCCTGCTCGTTTTGGATTACCTTTTCGATTTAATTTTCCATTTTCAGGTGAGTTGAGGAAATTGTTAAGGACACTATAATGAAGAGGTGTTCCATTATAGTCGGGTTTATGACGACTTTTGGAAGTAAAAATCCATCCATTATCTTTATAATCAGGATTGAATCTCATATGTTGGTGATTTAACTCAATTTCCTCTTTAAGAATTTCTATAGCCCTTTTAGATAATTGGACATTTCGGTAACTTTGTAAGTTTTTTACATTACCTTCATAGCTATTTTCTGCAGCTCCTCCGTGAGTGGACTGACTAATGATGATATTTTGCTTTTCAAAATATTGATAGGCACCAATATTTTGGAGTTTCGACTCTGTAAGTCAACAGGGCCATTAGTTAGAATACCTATTGGGATGCGGTTTTTATGTAGAGCCAGCAGTAGTTGATGTATCTCAGGAATCATCGTAATCTGATCGAGTTCATATTCATAGTCAGCTTGGAAGTCTAGAGCTTCTGTCCTAGAAATACTATCGATGCCAAATTCTTCCATAGTCTTCTGACAGCGAAAAATTCTAAGCTGCTCAATACTGATGAGTTTTTTCGTGTATTTAGGAAAAGCAACATCAGACCAATATCTGAAACGTTTGTAAATGTTATCTATTTGTTGGATATCAATCGTTGGAAAACATTTCTCAACGCTACGTTTAAAGGGGAGTTGATGGTCATAAAGAGTGTCATCAAGGTCAAAAACAATATTTTTATAAGTCATAATTCTAGTCCGCTTTTAAAATAGTAGTGTACTGGCTAAATTCCTCTAAGTGTTGAGGGCTAATCTGGTTATCTGTAATGATGGTATCGAGTTGATCTAGATTATAGAAGTTAAAGAAATCGTATCGATCGAATTTAGTACTGTCTACTAATAAGAATTTTTCTACAGCATTGTTTAGGGCAAGTTGTTGAATCACACCTTCCTTGTCACTATATGTAGCAATAGAATTATGGGTAACAGCATTTGCACTAACAAAAGCTTTGGCAAATCTAATTGCTTTTAAATTTGTCGAAGCCATTGAACCTACAAAAGCTCCAGTTATTTCTCTATATTCACCGCCAAGAAGCAATAAATCAATGGTTTCGCTATCATTTAGAATCAAGAACACAGGGAGACTATTTGTAATGACACGAATTTTATAACCTTTACGACCTTTCAATTCTAATGCCAGTTGTTCAAGTGTAGTTCCAGGTCCAATAAAAATAGTATCGCCATCTTTGATTAAAGAGCAGGCTTTTTTAGCAATGTCAATTTTTTCTTTTGTATTTAGACTTTTCTTCTCGATATGTGTCTTTTCAAGTGGCTTTTTAGAGGAAAGCAATTGTGCACCACCATGAGTACGTGTTAAAAGTCCATCAGCTTCTAGAGCATCAAGGTCTCTACGGGCTGTCATATCGGAAATATCTAGTTCATCTATTATTTCTTTTATGGTTATGGTCCCATCAATCTTTAACATATCTAAAATTTTTTCTAATCGTCGTTTTTTGTTCATATGAAGACCCTTCTTTCATAAAGTAATTTTTTTCCAAAGATAATTCTCTTTTAATTGTATCATAAAAGACAATATTTTCAAGGTAAAACAAACAATTTCAAACAAAAACAAATGTTAGATGATGAAATAAGAACAGAGGATTGACGTATATTAGCTTAGGTCAGATTTTGTATAAGACGAAAATAAAGTAGGACCTCTTAATCAGTAAGTTATAGAAAGTAAAAGACTTTTGTAATACTTGAATAGATATTTCACGTCCATTTTGTGATGGATTAAATGAACAAAAATGAACAATAATTTAACGGTGTTATCTATTTTTTAAAAAAACAAATAAAAAAAACAAAAAATAAACAAAAAAAGTGTTGCTTTTTGTTTGAATGCTTGATATTATATAAACAAAGAAATGATGAAAACGTTTTTTCGAACATTTTGCAAAATGTTTTCTACTTCTACGTAGCATTTCTTTCTAAAATTTAGGAGGTGGTCAAAATGGCTATTGTTGTTGGTGCAGATCTCAAAGGTACGAGATTGAAAGATGTTGTGAAAAATTTTCTTGTAGAAGAAGGTTTTGAGGTAATTGATGTGACTAAGGACGGACAAGATTTTGTTGATGTTACCTTGGCAGTTGCCTCTGAAGTAAATAAAGATGAGCAAAACTTAGGTATTGTAATTGATGCTTATGGAGCTGGTCCATTCATGGTAGCAACTAAAATTAAAGGTATGGTTGCAGCAGAAGTTTCAGATGAACGCTCAGCTTATATGACACGTGGACATAACAATTCACGAATGATTACGGTTGGCGCTGAAATCGTCGGTGATGAGCTTGCTAAAAACATCGCTAAAGGTTTCGTCAATGGTAAATATGATGGCGGACGTCATCAAATCCGAGTAGATATGCTTAACAAAATGTGTTAAGAAAAGGAGTTAAGGAATGAGAATCGCAATTGGATGTGACCACATTGTCACAGATGAAAAAATGGCAGTATCAGAATTCTTGAAATCAAAAGGACATGAGGTCCTTGATTTCGGGACATATGACCACGCACGTACTCACTACCCTATCTATGGTAAAAAAGTCGGTGAAGCAGTAGTAAGTGGTCAAGCAGACTTGGGAGTATGTATCTGTGGTACAGGTGTCGGCATTAACAATGCAGTCAATAAAGTTCCAGGTGTTCGCTCAGCGTTGGTTCGTGATATGACATCAGCTATATATGCAAAAGAAGAGTTAAATGCGAATGTTATCGGTTTCGGTGGAAAGATTACTGGTGGTCTTCTTATGAATGACATCATTGAAGCTTTCATTGAAGCTGAGTACAAACCAACAGAAGAAAATAAAAAATTGATTGCAAAAATCGAACACGTTGAAACACATAATGCACATCAAGCAGATGAAGATTTCTTTACAGAATTCCTTGAAAGATGGGACCGTGGTGACTACCACGATTAAGGTATAACAAATGATTCTGACAGTCACACTAAATCCTTCAGTAGACATCTCTTATCCTCTAGAAACATTGAAAATTGATACAGTGAATAGGGTGAAAGATGTTAGTAAGACAGCTGGTGGAAAAGGCTTAAATGTTACTAGAGTCTTGTATGAATCTGGTGATAAAGTTACTGCTACAGGTTTCTTAGGTGGTAAAATTGGTGAATTTATTGAAAGCGAATTAGAACAATCTCCTGTTAGTCCAGCTTTTTATAAAATCTCAGGAAACACTAGAAACTGTATTGCTATCTTACACGAGGGTAACCAAACAGAAATTTTGGAACAAGGACCAACAATTTCTCATGAAGAAGCAGAAGGCTTTCTTGACCACTATAGCAATCTTATTAAACAATCAGAAGTTGTGACAATTTCAGGAAGTTTACCTTCAGGACTTCCCAACGATTATTATGAAAAACTTATCCAACTTGCTTCGGATGAAGGAGTAGCAGTCGTTTTGGATTGTTCAGGTGCACCTCTTGAAACAGTTCTAAAATCGTCGGCTAAACCTACTGCCATCAAACCTAATAATGAGGAACTTTCACAGTTGCTTGGAAAAGAAGTAACAAAAGATATTGAAGAACTCAAAGACGTTCTTAAAGAGTCACTTTTTAGTGGTATCGAATGGATAGTGGTCTCATTAGGTCGAAACGGTGCCTTTGCAAAACATGGTGATGTTTTCTATAAGGTAGATATTCCTGATATCCCAGTTGTTAATCCAGTCGGATCAGGGGACTCAACGGTAGCTGGTATTGCATCAGCTTTAAATAGTAAAAAAAGTGACGCTGACTTATTAAAACATGCGATGACATTGGGTATGTTAAATGCTCAAGAAACAATGACAGGGCATGTGAATATGACTAATTACGAAACACTAAACTCACAAATTGGAGTAAAAGAGGTATAAAAATGGTACTTACAGAACAGAAACGCAAATCTTTGGAAAAAATTTCAGATAAAAACGGTGTTATCTCAGCTTTGGCATTTGACCAACGTGGTGCTTTGAAACGTTTGATGGCACAGTATCAAGATACAGAACCAACTGTAGCTCAAATGGAAGAACTAAAGGTTTTGGTTGCTGATGAACTTACAAAATACGCTTCTTCAATGTTGCTTGACCCTGAATATGGACTTCCAGCAACAAAAGCATTGGATAAAGAAGCAGGTCTTCTTCTTGCCTATGAAAAAACAGGTTATGATACATCAAGTACAAAACGTTTGCCTGACTGCTTGGATGTTTGGTCTGCAAAACGTATCAAAGAGCAAGGCGCTGATGCCGTTAAGTTCTTGCTTTACTATGATGTAGACAGCTCAGATGAACTTAACCAACAAAAACAAGCTTATATTGAACGTGTTGGTTCTGAATGTGTCGCTGAAGATATTCCTTTCTTCTTGGAAATCCTTGCTTATGATGAAGAAATCTCAGATGCAGGTTCTGTTGAATATGCAAAAGTGAAACCTCGCAAAGTCATTGAAGCGATGAAAGTTTTCTCTGATCCACGCTTTAACATTGATGTTCTTAAAGTAGAAGTACCAGTTAACGTTAAATATGTCGAAGGTTTTGCTGATGGTGAAGTAGTTTACAGTAAAGCTGAAGCTGCTGACTTCTTTAAAGCACAAGAAGAAGCGACTAACCTTCCATACATCTACCTAAGTGCAGGTGTATCTGCTAAATTGTTCCAAGAAACATTGCAATTTGCTCACGACTCAGGTGCCAAGTTTAATGGTGTGCTTTGTGGACGTGCTACTTGGGCAGGATCTGTAGAACCTTACATCAAAGAAGGTGAAAAAGCAGCACGTGAATGGTTGCGTACTACTGGATTCGAAAATATTGATGAACTTAACAAAGTTCTTGTTAAAACAGCTAGTCCATGGACTGATAAAGTATAGTAAAAACATAAAACGGAGGATATTGTTATGAACAGAGAAGAGATGACTCTCTTAGGGTTTGAAATTGTTGCTTATGCTGGAGATGCTCGCTCTAAACTTTTAGAAGCGCTTAAAGCGGCTGAAAATGGTGATTTCGCTAAGGCAGATAGTCTTGTAGTAGAAGCAGGAAGCTGTATTGCAGAGGCTCACAATTCTCAGACAGCTATGTTGGCTCGAGAAGCTTCTGGGGAGGAACTTCCATACAGCGTTACCATGATGCATGGTCAGGACCACTTAATGACTACTGTCTTATTAAAAGATGTGATTCATCACCTCATCGAACTTTATAAAAGAGGAGCAAAATAATGCATAAACTCATTGAACTTATTGAGAAAGGGAAACCGTTCTTTGAGAAAATCTCTCGAAACATCTATCTTCGTGCTATTCGTGATGGATTTATCGCTGGTATGCCAGTCATCCTTTTCTCATCTATCTTTATCCTTATTGCCTATGTCCCAAATGCTTGGGGATTCCACTGGTCAAAAGACATTGAGACCTTCTTGATGACTCCTTATAGCTATTCGATGGGTATCCTAGCATTCTTTGTTGGTGGTACTACCGCTAAAGCTTTGACGGACTCAATGAACCGTGACCTACCTGCGACCAATCAGATTAACTTCTTATCTACGATGCTAGCGTCTATGGTAGGGTTCCTTTTGATGGCAGCTGAGCCTGCAAAAGAAGGAGGCTTCTTGACAGCCTTCACGGGAACAAAAGGTCTTTTGACAGCATTTATTGCAGCCTTTGTGACAGTTAATGTTTACAAGGTCTGTGTGAAAAATAATGTTACTATTCGTATGCCTGAAGAGGTTCCACCAAATATCTCTCAAGTATTTAAAGACTTGATTCCATTCACTGTAGCGGTTGTTCTCCTTTATGGATTTGAACTCATTGTTAAGGGAACTCTTGGTGTAACCGTTGCAGAATCAATCGGTACCCTTCTTGCTCCTCTCTTCTCAGCTGCAGATGGTTACCTTGGAATTACACTTATCTTTGGTGCTTATGCCTTCTTCTGGTTTGTTGGTATCCACGGTCCTTCAATTGTCGAACCAGCAATCGCTGCTATCACTTATGCCAATATCGATGCCAACTTGCATCTTATCCAAGCTGGACAACATGCAGATAAAGTTATCACTTCTGGTACTCAAATGTTTATTGTTACCATGGGTGGAACAGGAGCTACATTGATTGTTCCATTCTTGTTCATGTGGATTTGTAAATCAGAACGTAACCGTGCCATCGGACGTGCCTCAGTTGTTCCAACATTCTTTGGGGTTAATGAGCCAATCTTATTTGGTGCACCAATCGTATTGAATCCGATTTTCTTTGTACCGTTCATTTTCGCTCCGATTGTCAACGTTTGGATCTTTAAATTCTTTGTTGACACATTGAACATGAACTCATTCTCTGCCAACCTTCCATGGGTTACTCCTGGTCCGTTGGGAATTGTACTCGGTACTAACTTCCAAGTTCTATCATTTATCTTAGCCGGACTCTTGGTAGTTGTTGATACTATCATTTATTACCCATTTGTTAAGGTATACGATGAACAAATTCTTGAAGAAGAACGTTCTGGTAAAACAAACGATGCTCTTAAAGAAAAAGTAGCTGCAAACTTCAATACTGCTAAAGCAGATGCCGTTCTTGGAAAAGCAGGCGTTGCTAAAGAAGATGTAGCAGCAAACAATAATATCACAAAAGAAACTAATGTCCTTGTTCTTTGTGCAGGTGGAGGTACAAGTGGCTTGCTTGCCAATGCCTTGAACAAAGCAGCAGCAGAATACAATGTTCCAGTCAAAGCGGCAGCGGGTAGTTACGGTGCTCACCGTGAAATGTTGCCAGAGTTTGACTTGGTTATCTTGGCTCCACAGGTCGCTTCAAACTTCGATGATATGAAGGCTGAAACGGATAAATTGGGCATTAAACTTGCAAAAACTGAAGGAGCTCAATATATCAAATTGACACGTGATGGACAAGGTGCTCTTGCATTTGTTCAACAACAGTTTGATTAATAAATTTGTAAAAGTTATTTGAGACGAGATTATTCTTTCAATTCCTTATAATATTGTTAACCATATCATTGCATTTCATTTCCTTGGTTTCCGGAACTCAGAATATCGTCTCAAATGCTTTTTTTGAAAGGATTTATAGTTATGACTAAAACACTTCCTAAAGATTTTATTTTTGGTGGTGCTACAGCTGCTTATCAAGCAGAAGGTGCGACTCACACGGATGGTAAAGGCCCAGTTGCATGGGATAAGTATCTTGAAGACAATTATTGGTACACAGCAGAGCCTGCAAGTGATTTTTACCATAAATATCCTGTTGATTTAGAATTAGCTGAAAAATATGGCGTTAATGGTATTCGTATTTCAATTGCCTGGTCTCGTATTTTCCCAACTGGCTATGGCGAAGTAAATGAAAAAGGTGTTGAATTCTACCATAATCTTTTTGCCGAGTGCCACAAACGTCATGTTGAGCCATTCGTGACTTTGCACCACTTTGACACACCAGAAGTTCTTCACTCAGATGGAGATTTCTTAAACCGCGAAAATATAGAACACTTTGTAGATTATGCCGCTTTCTGTTTTGAAGAGTTCCCAGAAGTAAACTACTGGACAACTTTCAATGAAATTGGCCCAATTGGAGATGGTCAATACTTGGTTGGTAAATTCCCTCCAGGCATTCAATATGATCTTGCCAAAGTCTTCCAATCACACCACAATATGATGGTTTCTCATGCACGTGCTGTGAAATTGTATAAAGATAAAGGTTATAAAGGCGAAATTGGTGTAGTACATGCGTTGCCAACCAAATACCCTTATGATCCAGAAAATCCAGCAGATGTTCGTGCCGCTGAGTTAGAAGATATCATCCATAACAAATTTATCTTGGATGCAACCTACCTTGGACACTATTCAGATAAAACGATGGAAGGGGTCAACCACATCCTAGCTGAAAATGGTGGAGAACTTGATCTTCGTGATGAAGACTTCCAAGCACTTGAAGCAGCTAAAGATTTGAACGATTTCCTTGGTATCAACTACTACATGAGTGATTGGATGCAAGCCTTTGATGGTGAGACTGAAATCATTCACAATGGTAAGGGTGAAAAAGGAAGTTCTAAGTACCAGATTAAAGGTGTTGGTCGCCGAATCGCACCAGATTATGTGCCTAGAACGGATTGGGACTGGATTATTTATCCTGAAGGCTTGTATGACCAAATCATGCGAGTGAAAAATGATTATCCAAACTACAAGAAGATTTACATCACTGAAAACGGTCTTGGATACAAAGATGAGTTTGTAGATAATACCGTTTATGATGATGGTCGTATTGATTACGTGAAGAAACACTTGGAAGTTTTATCAGACGCAATTGCGGATGGTGCAAATGTTAAAGGTTACTTCATCTGGTCACTTATGGATGTCTTCTCATGGTCAAACGGATACGAAAAACGTTATGGACTATTCTATGTAGACTTTGACACGCAAGAACGCTATCCTAAGAAATCAGCTCATTGGTATAAGAAAGTAGCAGAAACTCAAGTGATAGAGTAATATTACTTGAAAATGTAAAAAATTGTTATCCGATACTTTAGAAAAAGTACAACACTTATTTAGACCAGGCTTTGAAAAGGTATATATTGTTAGTTTCGAAGATTGTCCTATGATTCCTGAGCTTGAAGCTACCCCGTTGCTAAAATGTGGTAAATGGTATGTTTCAACTGGAAAAGAGTGGATTTGCCATTCTGATTTAGAGTTATCAGCATTTGAATGGGAATTTTTACAATCACTCGATGTAGAAATACGTGAGACTATTCACTTCGAGGTAAATTATTTGCCTTTCCAATAATAAAAAGAAAGGAATTAGTTGTGACTATCGAATTAAAAAACGAGTATCTTACTGTTCAGTTTAAAACACTTGGTGGTCAACTGACTTCGATTAAAGACAAGGATGGGATAGAGTATCTCTGGCAAGCTGATCCAAATTATTGGAATGGACAGGCGCCTATTCTATTTCCTATCTGTGGTAGTTTACGAAATGATTGGGCTATTTATAGACCTCAAGAAAGACCCTTTTTTACAGGTCTTATTCGTAGACATGGTTTTGTTCGAAAAGAAGAATTTATTCTGGAAGAAGTCAATGATAATAGCGTGACCTTTAGTATTAAACCAAATGCTGAGATGCTTGATAATTACCTATATCAGTTTGAACTGAGAGTTGTTTATACCTTGAATGGTAAATCAATTAGAACCGAATTTCAGGTAACGAACTTGGAAATGGAAAAAACAATGCCTTACTTTATTGGAGCCCATCCAGCATTCAATAGTCCTTTAGTAGAAGGTGAAAACTATGAGGATTATTATT
>NZ_BJLL01000063.1:0-15031 GCF_007996925.1 Enterococcus sp. NBRC 3427
AAATAAGGAGCTGCGACAAGAATTTTGTCACAGCCTTTTTTTTTGTACGAATACCGAGAAACTGGCTTTTAAATACCGTGGAGTGAAGCGGTCACCACAAGACTTTTAGCTCTTCATTAGTTTAATCGCTTACATCGCAGCGGTTTTATGCTGTGAAAAGTGGACGGAATAATCTTTAGAAAGAATAAAAAAATCTTAAGATAACAACTTTTTTAGGAAATTTTCATTTTTCAGGAGCAAAATAAGAAAAAATGTGAATAGAGAGAAGTGATATACGTGACACAACTTAAAAAATTGTGCCAAAATCGTTTAGCAATCGTTTTGACAGCTGTTTTCTTTTTCTGGCTGAAGACGATCATTGCCTACTATGCAGATTTTTCATTAGGTGTGGAAGGTACGATCCAGTACTTTATCTTGTGGATCAACCCAATTGCGACTACCTTATTGTTTTTTGGCCTTTCTTTGTATATTAAAAAGCCAAAGCCAGCGTTAGCTATTCTTTTGATCATTGATATTTTAAATACGCTTTTGTTGTACTTGAATATTATTTTTTATCGGGAATTCACAGATTTCATTACAGTCAAATCTGTATTAGGCTTTTCGAAAGTGTCGCAAGGGTTGTCAGGAAGCTCCTTTTCTTTGATGAAGCCCCATGATGTCATCTACTGGCTGGATATCGCTGTGTTCATTGGGCTACTGGTTTGGTTGAAGGTCAAGAAAATACCTATCAAAAGCAACCCTGTCAGCAAACCGATGGCTATCGCTGTTACCTGTCTTTCAGGATTGATTTTTTCAGGAAATCTAGCGTTGAGCGAAGCCAACCGTCCACAATTACTGCAGCGGACATTTGACCGTTCCTATATTGTCAAATATCTAGGAATCGATGCGTACACTATTTATGACGGGATCAAAACAGGAATGACTAGCAGTGTTCGCGCGCATGCAAGCAGTAATGGAATTGATGAAGTTTTAGACTATACAAAGAAACATTACGCAGAGCCAAATCCTGAAACATTTGGGCTCGCTAAAGGAAAAAATGTGATTGTCCTTCATTTAGAAAGTTTTCAACAGTTTTTGATCAATATGAAGGTAGACGGACAAGAAGTCACGCCGTTTTTAAATAGTATTTTCCAGAATCAAGCAACGATCAGCTTTGACAATTTCTTTCATGAAGTAGGACAGGGAAAGACAAGTGATGCTGAAAACATGTTGGAAACTGGCACATTTGGTTTACCTCAAGGCTCATTATTCACAGAACTTGGGTCAGATAATGTCTTTCAAGCAGCACCAGCGATCCTTGGACAAACACAAGGCTATACAAGTGCTGTTTTCCATGGGAATGTAGCTAGTTTCTGGAATAGAGATCATGTATATAAAAATTTAGGGTATGACAATTTCTTTGATCGATCTTATTTTGATGAATCCGACGAAACGTTAGGTTATGGGATATTAGATAAAGATTTATTCAGAGAATCTGCCCAATATCTTGAACATCTACAACAGCCGTTTTACACGAAATTTCTTTCCGTAACCAACCACACGCCTTATTATACGGATGACAAGAATTTCGACTTTCCATCTTTGAATACTGGCAATAGCACAGTAGATAATTATGTTCGAACGGCACATTATCTGGATCAATCATTGGAACAATTTTTTACGTATTTGAAAAAATCTGGTATTTATCAAAATTCAATCTTTGTGATTTACGGGGATCATTTTGGGATCTCGAATACAGATAATAAAGATTTAGCAAGTGCTCTTGGTAAAGATCCAGATACATGGGATGAATTTGACAACGCACAGATGCAACGAGTGCCATTGATGATCCATATGCCTGGTTATACTAAAGGGACAGTCAATCATGAATACGGTGGAGAAATCGATGTTTTGCCGACATTACTACATCTATTGGGAATCGATGATAAAGATTATCTTCATTTTGGTACAGACTTATTATCTTCTCAGCATGATCAAGTAGTTGCTTTTCGAAATGGGAACTTTGTGACACCCAAATACACCGTTCTAGGAGGAAAAGCTTACAATAATCAGACAGGAGAAATCATCGATACGAAAGCAGCAGGAATCGATGAGGAAATCTCCAAAGATCAGGAAAAAGTCAAGACTGCGTTAAGTCTTTCAGATAAGCTGAATCAGGAAAATCTCTTGCGGTTTTATGTGCCAAACGGATTTGAGACGATTGATCCGAAAAAATATGACTATAAAAATGAAGCGGAACGTAATGAAGCAATCGAAAAGCAAAAAGGTGAACATTCGACCAGTGTCTTTTCAAAAAACGGCAATAAAACAACGACTAACCTATATCCAGTAACAGGAACCCATGCGGAGCAGCAAAAAAATACTCAATAAACTATCAAACCAACCTTCAGGGATTAGACAGCAGTCTCATGCTTGAAGGTTGGTATTTTTTATGAGAAAAACATTTTTTTATTTTTTTCGTGTATTTTTTCTTTTTAACGTATCTATTTATTGAATGCGGAAAATTTTAATTGAAATAATCATTCCTCTTATTGGCAAGCATTCTGGAAAAGCCAAGGGTTAATTTCAATTAAAAAAGGAGAACTATTATGTATGATGGAGAATTGATCAAGAAACTTCGAGTCAACAAAAAGCTGACGCAGTCCCAATTAGCGGAAGGAATCTGTTCTAAAACTTCGCTAGTCGGGATCGAGACAAATTCAGTGAAAAAAGTATCGTTTGGAACATTGAAATCATTTTTAGAGCGAATGAACATGACACTTGCCGAATATGAATGGATACGAAATCAGCTTGATGAGCCAAAAAAATTAAAGAAAAAAAGACGAATGCTAGATCGGATTCAAGAAGACAGCTTTGATCCTTACAAAGAAATTGCTAATAACCGCAGGCACTATAAGAAAACAGAAGATCTGTACTATTTGGTTTTGAATCTGCACATGTCCAAAAAAACAGAAGTATCTGAGACGGAATTTGAATTTTTGCGTTATGAATGTCGTATCATTGAAGAATATTTGATGCAAGTACCAGAGTATGGGCAATTTGAAGTATCTATTCTAGCTGATTTTCCTTGGATATTCAGTGATCGGTTTATTGAGAATAATTATTTGAAAATCAAAAAAAGAATGCGACGAATCGCGCAACTGAATAATCACGAGCAGTATCTTTTTACTTTTTTGACGAATTTGACTTTGTTTTATATAGAAAATGGTCGCTTAAAAAAGGCACGTAGCGTGAATGAAGATATGAAACGGAGTTTAGCACATAAAGAAAGAAGTACAGTGATTTATGAAACATTGATGGCGGATTATTACCAACGACTGATTTCCGCTGCTTTAGGGGAAGAAAAATCGGAAGACTACCAAGAGTTTTTCGCAGTGATAGAATATACATTAGGGAAGAATCAAAGGAATTCTTTAGAGAAAAAACTGCTGGCCATTGCTAAACCCAGCAGTTAGACCAACAGTTTAGGATTTGTATCACTTCGCCGCTTTTTCAGACGGTTTGTTTGTATCGAATGGTGGGAAAAAGCGGGCGATCTCTTTTGTTGCAGCATCACGGGAATCAGAAGCATGGATGATGTTTTCAGTCCCCGGCAATGCATAATCTCCTCGGATCGTACCTGGAACGGCATCAGCCGCTTTTGTTGCTCCGACCATCTTACGGACGATATCAATCACTTCCTCGCCGACCAGCACAAGATAAACGACCGGACCAGAAGTCATGTAATCGATCAGCTCATCAAAAAAACTGCGTTCAGTCAAGTGCTGATAATGTTCTTTTGCTAGTTCAGGTGTCATCGTTGCAAATTTCATTTCAGCAATGGCCAGTCCCTTTGCTTCAAAACGTTGGATGATGCTTCCGACCAAATGGCGTCTTACGCCGTCTGGCTTGATAATAACAAGTGTTCGTTCCATAACAGCACCTCGTTTCCTACTATAATTCTATTATAGCGGGAGGTGGAAAATGAGACAAATAAAACTGCGTAAGACAGGAAATATAACGCGTGTATTTTAAAAAAGTATGAAAAACATGGAAAATTAATTTGACATCCTCTTTTTTAGTTGTTATATTAACGAAGGAAAACCGAATAGGATTTGTTAGGTGAGGCTCCTATACAAACATAGGCTACTGCCCAAAAACGTCGAGAGACGCCAATGGGTAGAACAGGAATTGTCGAGATAAGGCTTTTCATAAGGTAGCTAAAAGCAGATATCTGCTTTTTACGTTGTACAGTGTCAAAACTCAACGATGAGATCTGAGAAGCTTTTTTTGATTTGCTTTTTCAAACCTTTCGCTGAGTATTTGGCGAGAGGTTTTTTTGTTGCCGTAAATCCCATCGGTGAAAAAACAAAAAGGGGGGTGAGCGAGTTGGGAAAATAACTATTCGAAAAATGATTGGAAGTCATGAATTAAAATTACTTAGTGAAGGAGATGAGAACAAATGGATGACAGTCATTCGAAAAACAAGGATTTAGAGGAAAGGCCAGGGCTATTATCTATCTGTTCTCAGCCCCTTTCAGCATTTTCTCTATCGATCCGATAAATAGCAAAAGACCAAAAACAGCGAGAACAGCTGTCTTTTGGACACAAAGGAGAGATCGAGATGGAAAAAAAGAAAGATACACAAAAAATCTATGCAGCTTTTGCTGGAAAAACGAAGCAAGAATTATTTGAATTGTTCCATGCATCAGCAAATGGATTGTCAGAAGAACAAATCGAGCGTTCAAGAGAAACTTATGGTGAAAATGCGATTTCATATGGCAAAAAAACACCATTCATTATAGAAATATTGAAAGCATACATCACACCCTTTACATTAGTGTTGATTGCATTAGGAATTATTTCATTCATTACGGAATACGTATTAGCCGCTCCAGGAGATAAAGATCTCTTCGGTGTAGCCATTATCTTCACTATGGTTATCGTCAGTGGGACGATGACGTTGATCCAGTCTGTGCGTTCTAATCAAGCAGCTGAAAAACTGAAATCACTTGTGAAAGTAACGGCAGCTGTCAAACGAAATGGCGAATATACTGAGATTCCTATGGAAGAAATTGTCTGCGGAGATCTTGTTCGGCTTTCAGCAGGAGATATGATACCAGCGGATATGCGTTTATTGTCCGCAAAGGATCTATTCATTTCCCAAGCAGCACTGACAGGGGAAAGCTATCCAGTAGAAAAGCATGCGAAAGTATGTGAAGACGATCAGCAAAGCGAAACAAGTTATGAAAATCTTGTCTTTATGGGAAGCAATGTCATCAGTGGAAGCGCGGAAGGAATCATTGTTTCTGTCGGAAATGAAACACTATTTGGGCATGTAGCAGAAACGCTATCTGAAAAACCCATCCAATCAAGTTTTGAATTAGGCATCCACAAAACATCCATGCTGCTGATCAAATTTATGTCATTGATGGCTCCAGCAGTTATCGTTATCAATGGGCTTACAAAAGGAGATTGGTTAGAAGCTTTTCTTTTTGGATTATCTGTAGCAGTTGGTTTAACGCCTGAAATGCTTCCAATGATCGTTACGACGAATTTGGTCAAAGGAGCAAGTGTGATGGCCAAAAAAGGAACAGTCATCAAAAATTTAAATGCTATCCAGAATTTTGGTGCAATCGATGTGTTATGTACGGATAAAACGGGGACATTGACACAAGATAAAATCATTCTTGAATATCATATGGATTGTGAAGGAAATGAAGATGATCGTGTTTTGCGCCATGCTTATCTAAACAGCTACTATCAAACAGGGCTGAAAAATTTGTTAGATGTGGCTATCATTGATGAAGCAGCAGAAACTTTAGATACAGATACGATCAATTATCAAAAAGTAGATGAAATTCCTTTTGATTTTGAACGTCGCCGTATGAGTGTTGTGGTCGCTGATCCAGCTGGCAAAACACAGATGATCACAAAAGGCGCGATTGAAGAAATGTTGAACATTTCTAAATTTATTGATCTTGGTGGTACTGTCGCACCATTAACAAAAGAACGAAAAGAAGCGGTGCTTGCAAAAGTACAATCACTTAATGAAGACGGCTTGCGAGTGATTGGTGTCGCACAAAAGACCAATCCAAGCGTTGTTGGAGAATTTTCAGTCAAAGATGAGTCAGACATGGTTCTGATTGGTTATCTTGCTTTCCTTGATCCGCCAAAAGAAACAACAAAACAAGCGTTGAAAGCTTTAAAAGAACATGGTGTAGCTGTAAAAGTTCTGACTGGGGACAATGAATTAGTCACACGGTCTGTGTGCCGTCAAGTAGGCCTAGAAATCAATGAATTGATTACTGGTGAGAAAATCTCAGAAATGAATGATCATGAATTAGCGCAAGTAGCTGAAGACCATGAAGTATTCGTAAAATTGAATCCTCAGCAAAAAGCACGTTTGACGACAGCTTTACGTAAAAATGGTCATACTGTCGGATTTTTAGGAGATGGTATCAATGATGCTCCAGCAATGAAAGTGGCTGATATCGGTATTTCCGTGGATACAGCTGTGGATATCGCAAAAGAATCAGCAGACGTGATCCTTTTAGAAAAAGATTTGACGATTTTGGAAAGAGGCCTTCTTTCTGGACGAGAAACTTTTGGAAACATCATGAAATATATCAAGGCTACAGCAAGTTCTAATTTTGGCAATATGTTTTCCGTACTGATTGCCAGTACGTTCTTACCATTTTTACCAATGTTGCCTTTGCAACTTCTGTTTTTGAATCTGATCTATGACGTTTCTTGCATTTCCTTACCATGGGATCGGATGGATAAAGAATATTTGGATGAGCCAAAGAAATGGAATGCATCTAGTATTGGAAAATTCATGGTTTATTTTGGTCCAACAAGTTCGATTTTTGATATCACTACTTACTTGTTGATGTATTTTGTTATTTGTCCTGCTGTAGTTGGTGGAAGTTTCCATACATTGGATAGCTCACAACAAGTGATTTTTATCGCATTATTCCATGCAGGATGGTTCGTCGAATCCCTGTGGACACAAACATTAGTGCTCCATGCATTGCGTACACCGAAAATACCATTTATCCAAAGCAATGCAACATTTGCCATGCTAGTTATCACTACATTAGGAATCATTGTTGGTTCAGTCCTTCCATTCACAGGATTTGGTGCTGAGTTAGGCTTGATGCCGCTCCCTGGAAATTACTGGTTATGGCTGCTTGTAACAGTCGTCGCTTATCTGGCGCTTGTGACAGCTGTGAAGAAAATCTATATCCGTCGATTCCAAGAACTCTTATAAGTGATACGGCTGGCTCTATGCTTCTGTTCATTTTGGATCAGTCATGCTAAACTAGGTGTATTGTTTTGGAAAGGATTAATGTATAGATGAAAGGTGCAATATTTGATTTAGATGGTTTGTTAGTGGATACGGAAAGAACGTATCGGGATGGTTGGCTTTGGGGATTCCAGCAATTTGATATTCATATCCCGAAAGAAATCGTTGACGCTTGGGGCGGAAAAAACTGGAAACAAAGTTTTGATATTTTAGTGCAGGCAGCAGGCAGTCCTGAAAAAGTGCAGGAAGTCCGAGCAAAGCGTGAAGAATATTTTTATCAACAGCTGACAAGTGGAGCTATCCAATTGAAACCCTACGCAAAAGAAATATTGACAGACTTAAAAGAACGTCATATGAAACTAGGAATTGCTACGACAACTGTTACGAAAAGAGCAACAGATATCTTGGGTCACTTTCAATTAGCCGATTACTTTGATACGTTTACGTTCGGAGATGAAGTATCGGAGAACAAGCCTTCACCAGTCCCTTATCTAACAGCTTTGGAGCGAACAGGATTAGAAGCTCCTTCAGCTTTTGCAGTGGAAGATTCTTTAGTAGGAGCGACAGCCGCTTCACGTGCAGGACTAGGCGTTGTTTTGATACCCGATTCCAGTTTTGTTCGAAATTATAGCGTCGAAGAGAAGGAAAAATTGAACCTTCTTGCGGAAGGGAAAGATCTTCGAACTGTTATTGAAATGTTAGATAAAAAAACAGAAAAATAAATATAGAAAAAATAATTTGGATTTCATGCTTGACTTTTCAGTTTTCCTCCTGTAGATTAATCCCAACAACAAAATATTGATTTCGTTGAGAAGGAAAGTAAGTTTGGAAACTTTGCAGAGAGGCTCTGGCTGGTGAGAAGAGTCAAGTAAGAAAAGCTGAAAATGGCCTTGGAGAATAATTTGTCGATAAGTAGGCAAATTCGGAAATGTTCGACCGTTAAAACGAACGCCAATCTCTCTTTTTGAGATGTTGGGCTTGAGGGAAGGAAACTTCCGAAAAAAGGTGGTACCACGATACGTCGTCCTTTTACTGACATAGTTTATGTTAGTAAAAGGATTTTTTTTTGAATATTATTTGCATTGAAATGGTAAGTACGATAGAAGAACCTTTGACAGAGAGCTTCGGTAGCTGAGAAGAAGCAAGGAACGACTATTGGAAAATGGCCATCGAGCAATTCATCCCGAGCATAGATGTAAGGCGATGACGGCTGCGACCGATATCTTGCTAGAGTATGATGGTACTTGAAGAGGAGTTGTGTGTGAACACAGCTTGAACATGAGGTGGTAACACGCAAAAAGGCGTCCTCAAGAAAATGACTATTTTTCATTTTCTTGAGGATGCTTTTTTTATAGACAAGGAGGAATGTTAATGATTGAATTGCGAGATGTTTCTGTATGTTTCAAACAAAAAGAAAAAGAGATACAGGCAGTAGATTCTGTAGATTTAACGATTGAAAAAGGGGATGTTTATGGGATCGTCGGTTACTCAGGTGCAGGAAAGAGTACGTTAGTCCGCGTGATGAATTTGTTGCAGAAACCAACAGCAGGAGAAGTCATCGTCAATCAGACAAATTTAAGCCAGCTCTCTCCAAAAGAATTACGAAAAGAAAGAAAGGCCATCGGTATGATCTTTCAGCATTTCAATCTAATGGAAAGCCGAACGATTTTTGACAACGTAGATTTTTCTCTAAAGTATTCTGGAAAATCAAAACAGGAACGTCGTCAAAAAGTGAATGAACTACTGGAACTTGTCGGTCTGGAAGAAAAAGCATCTGCGTATCCTAAACAATTGTCGGGGGGACAAAAACAACGAGTGGCAATCGCGCGAGCTCTGGCAAATGAACCTAAAGTGTTGTTATGCGATGAAGCAACTAGTGCACTTGATCCGAAAACGACCCTTCAGATCCTTGCACTGTTAAAAAAATTAAATCGTCAACTAGGTCTGACAATCGTCCTGATCACTCATGAGATGCAAGTTGTCAAAGAAATCTGCAACAAGGTAGCGGTTATGGAAGCGGGGAAAATCATTGAAAAAGGTAGCAGCATCCAGATTTTCAGTCATCCTGAAGAAGAATTGACTAAAGATTTTATTCGGACAGCGACACACCTTGACCAAGCATTGGAAACAATCAGTGCCCATGCTGCTTTTGCCGATCAGATTGCAAATAAATGGTTGGTGGAATTAAGTTATATCGGAAACCAGACGAACGAACCTCTAATCGCTCATCTTTACAGCAAGTACCAAGTAACAGCGAATATCTTATACGGTAATGTAGAGCTATTACAAGAAACACCCTTAGGAAGTTTGATCGTTACTTTAGCTGGAGAAACCAAACAGCGGCAAAAAGCATTGGATTATTTGATCAAATCTGGTGTAAAAATAACTATTTTACAAAAAAATGAATTAGATAACCGTATCAAAGTCATCGAAGGAGGAAGCTAAAATGACTGAATTTGTTAAAACATATTTGCCGAATGTCTATTTGATTCCGGATGAATTCATCGAAGCGACAAAGCAAACACTATATATGTCTTTTTGGACGGCATTCATTGGTGGGATTATCGGAATCATCTTAGGTGTGACGTTAGTAGTGACGCGTCCAAATGGATTACTAGCTAACAGGCTGCTGTTCGAAATACTTGATAAATTGATCAATATCATTCGTTCCATCCCTTTTATTATCTTGCTTTCCCTTTTAGCTTTGACTACTCGTTTTCTAGTTGGAACGACGATCGGTGCCAAAGCAGCTTTAGTCCCTTTGATTTTTGGCGTTGTCCCGTTTTTTGCCCGTCAAATCGAGAATGCACTGCTAGAAGTTGATCCTGGGGTGATCGAAGCAGCAGAAGCGATGGGCACGAGCCCAATCGGCATCATTTTACGTGTTTATTTGTTAGAAGGGTTACCTGGTATCATTCGGGTCTCAGCGTTGACGATTATCAATGTGATCGGACTGACTACCATGGCCGGAGCAGTAGGTGCCGGAGGATTAGGGAATCTTGCTATATCGAGAGGATATAATCGATTCCAAACAGATGTAACGATTGTCGCTACATTATTGATTCTGGTCTTAGTTTTTTTGAGTCAATTTATCAGTAATCAACTGATTAAAAAAATCACACATTGAAAGTGGAGGAGAAAAAATGAAAAAAATTATTCGTGTTGTAGTCATTACATTTGTAGCAGTTATTTGGTTGGCAGGATGCAGCCAAGGAAAAGCAGCTACAACTGACAAAAAAGAAACTACCGTAAAACTAGGGATCATTGGGGAAGATACAGATGTATGGGACGATGTGAAAGACCGTTTGAAAAAGGAAAACATCCATTTGGAATATGTGAAATTTACAGATTACAATCAGCCAAATGCGGCTTTAGCAGATGGATCGATCGATTTGAATTCCTTCCAACATCAATTCTTTTTAGACAATTACAATGAAGAACACGGAACTGATTTAGTATCGATTGGGAATACGGTTAATGCACCATTGGGAATTTATTCCAATACGTTAAAAGATGTGGCTGATATCAAAGATGGAGCAAAAGTTGCAATTCCTAATGATGTCACGAATGGCGGCAGAGCTCTTCTGTTATTGCAAACTGCTGGATTGATCAAAGTGGACAAGGCAAAAGGCCAAGCGCCAACTGTTTCTGATATTACCGAGAATAAAAAAAATCTAGACATTTCTGAATTAGATGCTTCCCAAACAGCACGTGCTTTGTCAGATGTAGATATTTCAGTCATCAATAGCGGTGTAGCTGTAGATGCTGGATTTAATCCCGCTTCTGATGCAATCTTCTTAGAACCAGTTGATGACCATGCACGTCCTTATGTCAATATCATCGTTGCAAGAAAAGAAGATGAAGACAATAAAACGTATCAAAAAATAGTAGATGCCTATCAAACAGAAGAAACAGCCAAAGTAATCGAAAAAACATCAAAAGGTTCAAGTGTACCTGCGTGGGAAACATTCGGGAGAAAATAAGAAAAAAACGACTAGCATAGGAGGAAATTTTTATGACAACAACACTCTCAACAAATCAATTGAAGGATTTGATCCAATACCGTTTACCAGAATATCAAGCACTTGCACTAGCTATCCACGACCATCCTGAAGTAAGTAATTATGAATTTTATTCCTCAGCAGCTTTAATCAAACAATTGGAAAAAGAAGGGTTCTGGGTAGAAAAAGAAGTAGCTGGGCACCGAACAGGTTTTGATGCACGTTATATTTCCAATAAACCAGGTCCGACAATTGCCTTTTTGGCAGAATTTGATGCTTTACCAGGTATTGGTCATGCATGCGGACATAATTTATTTGGTACTTACTCCGTATTAGCAGCCAGCATAGTGAAACAATTCATTGATGAGATTGGCGGAGAAATCCGTGTGTATGGTACTCCGGGGGAAGAAGGAGGCGAAAATGGATCAGCTAAGGGAAGCTTCGTTCGGGAAGGGTTTTTTGAGGATGTCGATGCAGCATTATGTGTCCATCCAGCTTTTCGTTATGGGAAAACGACAGAATCTTTAGCAAATGATCCAGTCGATATCAAATTTTACGGTGTCGCTTCTCATGCAGCAGCAGCACCTGAAAAAGGAGTAAATGCTTTGGAAGCCTTGATCCAAGTGTTTAACGGAATCAACGCTTTACGCTTGCAATTGCCAAAAGATGTTAATATCCATGGAATCATTACAGATGGAGGCGTGGCGGCCAACGTCATACCAGACTACGCTGCTGGACGTTTCTATTTACGTGCAGGAAATCGACAAACATTAGACAAAGTATATGAAAAAGTGGAAAATATCGTACGAGGCGCTGCATTAAGCACGGGTACGACTTTTGAGTTTGGATTGTTCCAAAATGCAGTCGATGATGTCATCGTCACGCCTTCTTTCGATAACTTATTCTTCCAACATGCAAAAGAAGCAGGTGTTCCTGATGAAGAAATAGAAACGGAACAAAGAACAAGTCTAGGTTCTTCTGATGTAGGAAATGTCAGCCAAGTCATTCCAACGATACAGCCTACTGTAGCAATCTCTGAGACATACATTGCCGGACATACAGAAGAATTCAAAGCTGCTGCTAAAAGTGAAAACGGACTTGCTTCTATTGCGATTGCAGCGGAATTACTTGCCAATACAGCTCTAGATTTATTGAGAGAACCCAAGCTATTAGAAAAAATCAAACAAGAACATCAAGAAATAGTAGCAAGAAAAAAACAAGAGGGCGCTACTTTCTAGTAAAAAGATAAAGTTGTGAGTGAAAGTTATAAAAATAATTTTCAGAAAAATGAAAAAACATTTTCTTTTTCATTGACAAATGATCTTATGGAAGGTAAACTTCATACAAGTCAACTTTTCACGCAGTAGCGGTTAGGTGTTTTGTTCAGAAAGTCGGTGGTCGCTGCGAACCGATCAAGCCTAATTGACGAATTACATGGAAAGTCCATACATTTGAATAATCGTTTGAAAGTGAAAAACAGATCTGTTTTTAATTAAGGTGGTACCGCGGAGTCATTCGTCCTTAGTTGAAAGCAGGTCTTTTTATTTTTATAAAGGAGGAGTCGCGGATGAATTGTGGCGGAGTAATCCGATATCTTAACTTTTTTAGAACATAAGAACAACTAAAAAAGGAGAGATTATCATGGAAAAAAAAGGAACACCAAGTTTTTTAGAAGCAACACTTGTATTAATGGTCATTGTTTTAGGCATTGCGATTGGCGTAGTCGGATTAAAGGTTTCACCTAATATCACGATTTTGGCAGCTATCGGAATGGTCATGTTGTACGCAGTGATAAAAAAATACCCGACAGATTGGCTGCACGAAGGGATCATCAATGGCATCAAACCTGGGATCATTCCAATCTTTATTTTTATTTTAGTCGGTTCATTGATTGCTGTATGGATACAAGCAGGAATTATTCCAACCCTCATGGTCATTGGATTTAAATTGATCAGTGTCCAGTGGTTCGTCCCTTCTGTATTTGTTGTTTGTGCAATCGTAGGTAGCGCTGTAGGGAGTGCCTTTACGGTTATGTCAACGATTGGGATTGCATTTTTTGGTATTGGGACAACACTAGGACTAAATCCAGCCCTTGTAGTTGGAGCCATTGTTTCAGGTGCCGTTTTTGGAGACAAGATGTCTCCATTATCCGAATCAACAAATTTAGCAGCAGCTATTGTTGATGCCGATTTGTTCAAACACATCAAGCATATGATGTGGTCGACTGTTCCGGCATTTGTTGTTTCTTTCTTTTTATTCATGATTTTAGGACACACAAGTAAAGCCGCAAGTCTTTCATCCATTCGTGAAGTGACCGATATTCTAGAAGCAAACTTTACTATTTCGATCTGGTCACTGATTCCTCTATTTTTAATGCTCTTGTGTGCATGGAAAAAGGTGCCGGCAATTTTGACGATTTTGTTGAATATCGCTGTAGCAGTAGGAATGATCTTTATTCAAAACCCACAAACTTCCTTAACGAAATTGGCAGGGGTCATCGAATCTGGATTTGTTTCAAATACTGGAAACCAACAAATCGATTCACTGCTTAGCCGTGGAGGAATCGAAAGTATGATGCCAACTGTGTCATTGATTATTCTAACATTGTCATTAGGTGGTTTGTTGATCGAATTTGGGTTGATCTCAACCGTTATGGAACGAGTATCAAGAAAGATGACGAACACTCCAAAATTGATTTTTACAACATTGATGACAAGCATCGGAGTAAATATCTTTATTGGAGAACAATTTCTATCTGTTATCCTGCCTGGTAATGCATTTAAAGAAACTTACGAAAAAGCAGGTTTTGATCCAACTGTATTAGGGAGAACACTAGAAGATGGTGGAACAGTAATCAACTACTTAGTGCCTTGGGGGATCGCCGGAAGTTTCGTAGCAAGTACATTTGGCATTCCTACACTCACTTACTTGCCATTCGTGTTTTTCAGTTTGCTTTCACCTGTGTTTTCGATGGTCAGTGCCTTTACAGGTTGGGGGATCTCAAAGAAATTTATGAAACCGCAAGAAGCAGTAAGCAAGACAGCGCAATTAGAACAATAAAAACAGGATGTTTATGTGAAAAACTGCCGAGAAACTTTCGTTTCCCAGCAGTTTTTCTGTTTGGATAGATAATGGTCATTCCATTTCTTTGATCATTTTTTTCATTTTATCGATCTCTTCTTCTTGTGCCTGAATGATTTCTTCCGCTAATTTTTTTACTTCAGGATCTTTTAAATCAGCTCGTTTACTTGTCAAGATAGCAATAGAGTGATGAGGGATCATTGCCTTCATCCACGCCGTATCGTTGACAGTTGTTTGGCTTCGTACCATAAATAAGGAACCGGCAAAAACAAGAAGACTAGCGGCTAAAATCATAACATTTATCTTTTTGTTTTCATACATTTTCCACATGAACAACAACATAATGACTGCCATGACTGCACCCATCATCAGCGCCATGAATACACGTGTGCGACTGAAGAAGATATGGTCGAGCGCATAAACATTCAAATACATCATACCAAACATGACTACCGTCGAAACACCAATCATCAACAAGAACTTCCAATACTTTTTCATTTAAAACAAACTCCTTTTTCTTCATTCCTTTCTTCTATCATGTCATGAGCGTGGAGAACAATCAATTAATCTGCACAGATGGTTTTTGAACACCGTTTATCAAGAGGTCGTGAGCCTGCCGTTTAACGCTGAGTCAGAAGGAACAATTTCAAAAAACAGTTTC
>NZ_BJLL01000064.1:0-14686 GCF_007996925.1 Enterococcus sp. NBRC 3427
AAGTTCACAAAACAGCTGCTCATGTTTTATGGATATTGTGGCTTGTGACCGAGGAGTTGGCAGGAGAACGCCGTTTATACGGAAAAAGGAGCTGTGACACGACTTTTGTCACAGCCCCCAAACATAACGTCTTTCGTTGCAACAGCAGATGCTTCGGAGAATCAAACAGACTGGAGAAGATGAACGAGTGGCTTTTGAAACCATCGGAGAAAAATTACGGCAAGCACGCCTGAATAAAAAGATATCTTTAGATGAATTACAGCAGATTACAAAAATTCAAAAACGTTATTTGGAAGCAATCGACAATGATGATTTTGATCAATTGCCTGGTAAGTTTTACGTACGGGCGTTTATTAGGCAATACGCTGAAGCTGTAGGAGAAGATGGAGACCATTTAGTCGATGTTTTTGATGGAAAAAGCAAATTGACAGGATCGGTCCCTGAACGTCCGCAGCCTGAAACAGTAAGTACTTCCAGAAAAGCAATACATCAAGAAGAATCGCATCCAAGTCGTTTTTGGACAAGTCTTCCTGTCATTTTATTAGGATTGGTCGCTTTGGCGATCGTCGTTGTCGTAGGCTATATGACTTGGCAAGATCGTCAAGCTGATCCAATAATCGGCGATACAGCTTCTTCGCTCAAAGTAGAAGGATCAGTCGAGGAGTCCTCTTCCTCAGAGCAAAGCACGCAGACCCAAGAGTCTTCTACAGTAGAGTCAACAACAGAATCAAGTGAAGAAAAGAAAATGGCAATAGCTGCAGGAGAGGATTCCGGCAGTGCCATCGCAGTAAATATTACAGATGCTACCAAGCCTGTCACTCTTGAGTTTACCGCTGTCAATCGTGTGTGGATCGGTGTGCTAGTAGACAATGCTTATGTTTATCAAGGAACACTGGCAGCAAATGAAACACAAAGTACCGTGTTACCGGAAACAGCGGCCAATGCGACCATTACGATCGGTGCAGCAAGCAATGCGACGATCAAAGCGAATGGAGAATCCGTACCAGTTAATCCAGGGGAAAACAATCAGAGTCCTAAAAATGTGAACCTGACTCTCCAATACGCAGAGTGATCGTACAAATGAGTTTATTCATCTATTTACTTGTAGGCATAAAAAAGAAGGATCGTGACAAATCTGTGTCGCGGTCCTTCTTCGTTATTTCCAAAAGATCAATTTCAATAAAAATGCTCCGTTGAATAAATTCGTTCGGAAAAGTAAATAATATCGGTGGAAACTTCGCGGATAGTCACGTAGAATAGGGAAGAAAGGAGTCGATAATGTGAATTTACCAAATAAATTAACTGTACTTAGAATTTGTATGATCCCGATTTTCATTTTGGTTGTAGGATTACCGTTAGATTGGGGACAACTTAACGTAGGGGACACCACACTGGCTGTCACGCAGCTAGTAGGCGCAGTTATTTTTGCATTAGCCAGCATCACAGACTGGTTAGACGGAAAAATTGCCCGTGCACGAGGTCTTGTCACTAACTTTGGCAAATTTGCGGACCCACTGGCAGATAAAATGCTAGTTATGACCGCTTTTATCATGTTGGTTGACCAAGGAAAGGCCCCAGGTTGGGTAGTCGCGATTATTGTCTGCCGCGAATTAGCCGTCACAGGCTTACGTTTACTACTTGTCGAACATGGAGAAGTCATGGCTGCTGCTTGGCCGGGAAAAGTCAAGACGGCTACACAAATGGTTGCTATTATCTTGCTGTTTATCAATAATATCCCATTCAATCTGATTAGTATTCCAGTAGACCAAATCATGCTTTATGCTTGTCTGATCTTTACTATCTATTCAGGTGCGGATTACTTCATCAAAAATAGCGGCGTGTTCAAAGGATCAATGTAGGTATTGTTTTGTGGATGGTCAGATTCGTCGGTTCTTGATAAAGCGAAAATAATTTGATCATATAATGAAAAAAGAACTGGGGAGAGGCTGGTCCATGGATCAGCCTTGCCCTCTTTTTAAATAAAAAAATATATAAGTACAGCGTATACTATATAAGGGAGCGGGAAGTAATGAAAGCAGAAATAATAGCTGTCGGAACAGAACTTTTACTAGGACAAGTCGTGAATACGAATGCCACTTTCTTGTCAGAACAGCTAGCTGATCTAGGTATCGAAGTTTATTATCAGACAGTCGTAGGAGATAATCAGCAACGTTTAGAAGAGTTGATTGCTCTAGCTGAAACAAGAAGTGAACTCATACTCTTATGTGGCGGATTAGGACCGACAGAAGATGACCTGACAAAAGAAGCAACTGCGGCTCACCTCGGTAAGTCTCTCATACAAAATACGGAAGGATACAAAAAATTATTGGCATATTTTGAAACAACCCATCGAAAAATGACCAAAAACAATCTGCAACAGTCCCAAATCATCGAAGGCGGGGTTCCTCTACCAAATCGTACAGGGCTTGCTTTAGGGACTTTTTATCAAACAGATACACATGCATATATCCTTCTTCCCGGTCCGCCTAATGAGTTGAAACCAATGTTTGTGGAACAAGTACGTCCTTTACTAGAGGAACGTTTTCCTTCTGAAGAAAAACTGATTTCTAAAGTTTTGCGCTTTTATGGGATTGGTGAATCGCGACTGGTCACTGAACTAAAAGATCTAATCGAGACACAGATCAATCCAACGATCGCTCCTTATGCCAAACCAAATGAAGTGACATTGCGTCTAACAGTGAAAACAAAGGATGTTCAGGCAGGAAATCAAGCTCTTTTAGCATTGGAAGAAAAGATTCAAGAACGAGTAGGAGAATATTTTTATGGATATGGCGATGATAATTCGTTAGCAAAAGTCGTAGTGGAACTGCTGAAAGAAAACAAGCAGACTGTAACAGCGGCGGAAAGCTTGACAGCCGGTGCCTTCCAAGCCGCATTGGGCGATATTGCTGGTGTATCTGAAGTATTTCCAGGCGGCTTCGTTACCTACTCGCTCCAAACAAAAGCTGGTTTTCTGGAGATTGATCCGGAGCTATTAGCAGAATATGGAACAGTCAGCAAAGAATGTGTGGAGCAGATGGCCATTCAAGCACGTGAGATAGCAAGAACAGATTACAGTGTAGCTTTCACCGGAGTGGCTGGACCGGACACGTTAGAAGGTCACCCTGCAGGAACAGTATGGATCGCTATTTCATCTAAAGATGGCGTGGTTTCAGAAAAATATCATTTTGGCAGAGACCGTGCGGCTATCAGATATAATGCGGTTATGCAAGGATTTGATCTTTTGAGAAAACAGCTTTTAAGAAAATGATAAATGCGAATATTTGTTCGGTTTTTTCTTGCTTTTTATTACTAAAAACGATATGATAAGGATAATGAAATGTTGCTCTGATTTGTAAATATAAGGAGGATTATCGTATTGGCAGATGATCGTAAAGCAGCCTTAGATGCTGCACTGAAAAAAATTGAAAAGAGCTATGGTAAAGGCTCTATTATGAAATTGGGCGAAAAAATCGACCAACAAATCTCTACAATTCCAAGTGGCTCTCTTGCGTTAGATGTCGCTTTAGGTGTCGGCGGTTACCCCCGTGGACGTATCATCGAAGTATACGGACCTGAAAGTTCAGGTAAAACAACAGTGGCGCTACACGCTATTGCAGAAGTACAAAAAAATGGCGGAACGGCCGCTTTCATTGATGCTGAGCATGCGTTAGATCCGCAATATGCACAAAAATTAGGCGTGAATATCGATGAACTACTTCTTTCACAGCCTGACACAGGAGAACAAGGTCTGGAGATCGCTGATGCTTTAGTATCAAGTGGGGCTGTAGATATCGTAGTAGTCGATTCAGTTGCTGCTTTAGTTCCACGAGCAGAAATCGACGGCGAAATGGGTGACTCACATGTCGGGTTACAAGCACGTTTGATGTCTCAAGCATTGCGTAAACTCTCTGGTTCGATCAACAAAACAAAAACAATCGCTATTTTCATCAACCAAATCCGTGAAAAAGTAGGCGTGATGTTTGGGAATCCAGAAATCACTCCTGGAGGACGCGCATTGAAATTCTACGCAACGATCCGTTTAGAAGTACGTCGTGCAGAACAATTGAAACAAGGAACAGATATTGTTGGTAACCGTACAAAGATCAAAGTCGTAAAAAACAAAGTAGCACCTCCTTTCAAAATCGCTGAAGTAGATGTCATGTATGGTTTAGGGATCTCACAAGAAGGAGAACTTCTAGACATGGCAGTAGAAAAAGACATCGTTGATAAAAGCGGTGCTTGGTATTCTTATAAAGAAGATCGGATTGGTCAAGGACGGGAAAACGCTAAAATCTATATGGCTAATCATCCTGAAATGATGGCAGAAGTTTCTGCTCTAGTTAGAGCAGCTTATGGCATTGGTGAAGAAGTGGCTGTCCCAGAAGATACAAAAGGCCAAGAAGAATTACCTTTAGAAGAAGAATAATAAACAACATAAATAAAAACGGCTGGTCTGAAGAGTAGATACTCTCCTTGACCTGCCGTTTTTTTATTGAATAAAGAACAAAGAAATCTTGAGTTATTTAATCATACGAGTAGCTACATAAAATAAAAAATATCTATTCGACTACAAAAAGTAATTTAGTTAAAAAGTTTCTCAACTTGAAGGTTTACCTATATGAAACTAGTGTCATTTATTCTAAAAACCACCGTTTAATGAATAAGTAGAAAGCCGTTTCTTTGTTTATTTAAAGTTGACACTACGGGGTACAAACATTAGAATAAAGTTGTGCATGTTTTTTGTACACATATATGCGAAGATGCATATTGACAAGTTTAGAATAATTTATCATAGAAGCTGTATAGATGATAAAAATGAAAAAGATAGTATGGAGGTGGATTTTATGGTATTCAACATTCTCCTCGCTATCATCGGTTTAATTGTCGGTCTTGGTTTAGGGTTTATGGTCGCAAAGTCACGTCACGAGAAAGAAATAGCTGGTGCACAATCATCAGCTGCTGGGATCATCGATAGTGCAAAAAAAGAAGCAGAAACTCTAAAAAAAGAAGCATTGTTAGAAGCTAAGGAAGAAAATCAGAAATACCGTTCTGAAGTTGAAAGTGAGCTGAGAGAAAGTAAGTTAGAATTAAAATCTCAAGAGAATCGTTTGATTCAACGCGAACAAACGCTGAATCGTAAAGATGACTCGTTAGAAAAACGCGAGAACTCACTTGAAAGTAAAGAAGAAGCACTTAGTTCAAAACAGCAATTAATTGAAGAGCGAGAAAAAGACGTTGAAAAAATGATTGAAGATCAACAAAAAGAACTAGAAAAAATTGCTGGTTTATCAAAAGAGGACGCACGAGATGTCATCATGAAATCGACTGAAGAAGAGCTGAATCATGAGTTAACTCTAATGGTAAAAGAATCTGAACAGCGTGCCAAAGAAGAAGCAGATCGCAAAGCGAAAAACTTATTATCATTAGCGATTCAACGCTGCGCAGCAGATCAAGTTTCAGAAACGACTGTTTCAGTCGTTACCCTTCCGAATGATGAAATGAAAGGTCGTATCATTGGACGAGAAGGTCGTAATATTCGAACGCTTGAGACGCTGACTGGTATCGATTTGATCATCGATGACACACCTGAAGCAGTTGTTCTTTCCGGATTTGATCCAATCCGAAGAGAAATCGCACGAATGACCTTGGAAAAACTGATACAAGATGGACGAATCCATCCAGCACGAATCGAAGAAATGGTCGAGAAATCTCGTAAAGAAATGGATGAACGTATTCGTGAATACGGGGAAGAAGCAGCATTTGAAGTCGGTGCCCATACACTTCATCCAGATCTAATCAAGATCATCGGACGTCTGAGATTCAGAACTAGTTACGGACAAAACGTCTTGAAGCATTCGGTCGAAGTTGCAAAATTAGCTGGTATCTTAGCAGCAGAACTTGGCGAAGATATCCAATTAGCAAAACGTGCCGGGTTGCTCCATGATATTGGAAAAGCACTTGACCATGAGATTGAAGGATCTCACGTTGAGATCGGTGCGGAATTAGCTGCCAAGTACAAAGAAAACCCAGTAGTAATCAACGCAATCGCTTCTCACCATGGCGATGTGGAAGCGACTTCTGTTATCTCTGTCCTTGTAGCTGCAGCAGACGCGCTTTCAGCAGCAAGACCTGGTGCGCGAAGTGAATCATTGGAAAACTACATCCGTCGTTTAAGAAGTCTGGAAAATATTTCGAACAGCTTCGCCGGTGTAGAATCAAGTTACGCCGTTCAAGCTGGACGCGAAGTTCGGGTAATGGTCAAACCAGAAGAAATCTCGGATCTGGACGCTGTTCGTTTAGTACGCGATATCCGTAAACGAATCGAAGAAGAGCTGGATTATCCTGGACATATCAAAGTAATCGTTATTCGGGAAACTCGCGCAACTGATTATGCTAAATAAGAGTAAACACAAAAGAAGAGTCGCGGCAAAAGCCGCAGCTCTTCTTTTTTTGTAAGGTACGAAAAAACATTGCTATCATTATTTTTTATTCAACATCTCAAGATCTTTCTCGATCGTCGTATTGATTCCTTTGATGATTGCTGGGATGAATCCTGCTTCTTCTAGCGCAACTACACCGGCAACGGTCGTACCACCAGGAGAAGAAACTTGGTCTACAAGTTCCCATGGATTTTTATCACTTGAAAGGAATTTTTGACAAGAACCCATGATTGCTTTTGCAGCAATTTCAGTTGCTGTCTGTTTGGACAAACCATTTAATACACCAGTCCGTCCCATCGCATCGATCAGCATATAAATGAATGCGGGCGAGCTGCCAGCAAGGCCGATGAATGTACTGAAATCTGCTTCTGCTAAAGGATAGATGCTACCGATTGCTTCAAAAATTATCGTGGCTTGTTGAAGCTGTTCCTCCGTGGCAGCTTCATTTTTGCAAATCGCAGAAACGCCTGCTCCTACGCTGACATTGACATTCGGCATCACTCGTACGATGGAGGCCTGAGGATCTTCAAGCGCTGTTTCTAAATCTGTTAATGATTTTCCTGAAGCAATAGAAATGAATAAGACCTTCTGGCTGTATTCTTTTAGTTCTTTTAATACTTTTTCAATGATTTTTGGTTTCACGGCTAAAAGAATGATATCTGATTTTGATGCAACTTCCTGGTTGCTTTTGCACGCATGGACGCCAGTTTCAGCAGCGAATGTTTGTGCATTTTCAAAATGACCACTGGAAACGAACACTTCTTCTTTCGAGACTGTTCCTGTTTTCAATAAACCATCAATAATAGCTTGTGCCATATTCCCTGTACCGATAAATCCTACTTTCATGTTATCCTCTCCTTTAGCATTAGGATATCTTTCTTTTTCTATGATCGCAAGCAAAGAACAGGTCTAAAGTGGAAAAATTAAAATAAATAAGATAACATTGGGGTATAACACAAAAGTATACAAGTTAGGAATGGGAAAATGTGAAAAATAAACGATACTTGATGCTGCAATGGATAAAGGAACATAGTCTGATTTTAAAATTGATTTTTTTCGGCTCCGTGTTAGTCTTTGTGGCAAATCAAGTCGCAAATATTGCTAATGGCATGAGTTGGCAAGATATTTGGCAAAGGATGGGACAACAAAGCCACATGACGATCCTGCTCATGATTCTGGCTGGACTGCTGGGTGTCACTCCGATGTTGTTGTATGATTGGGTGACGATCAGAGTCTTAGAAAAACAAGGAAAACCAAAAATGGAAAGAAAAGAGTTTCTTCTTGCTGCGTGGGTAACAAACACGATCAACAATCTCGCCGGTTTTGGTGGTGTGGTAGGAGCAAGTCTGCGGGCTAGTTTTTATGGAAAGCAGACAAATAGGAAAATGGTGTTAGTGACTGTTTCAAAAGTCGCACTATTTATGCTGACTGGTTTGTCTGTATGGTCGTTTCTTACATTTATTGATGTCTTTTTTATTCAGTCAGAAAGTATTTTTCGGAGCTATTGGATCTGGCTTTTCGGCGGTAGTTTTTTAGCACCAGTCATTTTCTTTTTTGCTTATCTAAAGAGAAAGACTTTGTTCTCTGAGTTTTATCCAAAAGGCTTGCTTGGTCTGCTACTGGCATCTTTTGGACAATGGACGGGGGCACTTGCGGTATTTCTGACTATCGGCAAGTTGATGAGAATAGATATTTCCATGTTTTCGATCTATCCTATGTTCATGATTGCGACGCTGATAGGAATGTTGACAATGGTCCCAGGTGGAATGGGGACTTTTGATGTTTTGATGATCTTAGGAATGAGTCAATTGTCTGTTCGGCAAGACGTAGCAGTAGTTTGGTTGTTATATTATCGGTTGTTTTATTATGTCCTGCCTTTTTTGACGGGACTTCTATTGTTCATCACACATACAGGAGTCAAAATCAATCGATTTTTAGATAATATACCGCGATTATTTTTCCAAAAGGTTGCGCATATCGTGCTCGTAAGTGCTGTATATTTTGCAGGGATCATGATGGTACTCCTGTCAACGATCACTAATCTGTCTGCAATTAGTCGGCTGTTTCAGGTATTATTGCCGTTCTCGTTCAACTTTTTAGACCAGACATTGAACCTACTAGTGGGCTTTTTATTGCTCGGTCTTGCTCGAGCGCTTTCAGTAAAAGTCAAAAAGGCATTTCTGCCTACGATCGCTTTACTAGCTTTTGGTATTTTAAATACGATCACACGTACATTATCTTGGCAATTGTTATTGGTATATGTCTTGATTCTATTGGCTGTGTGGTTATCTAGAAAAGAATTTTATCGAACAAAATTCGTTTATTCTTGGGGAGCTATACTCTTTGATGCTAGCTTGTTCGGTTTCTTATTTATTGTTTACGCAATTGCGGGTTATCATAGTGGACGCTTTTTAGTTGGACGGATAACAGGTAACCATTTTATTTTGTTTCCTTCAGATGATGTGTGGTTCTCAGGGCTCATTGGTTTGGGCATCTCGTTGCTAGCTTTAGTGGCGCTTTATCAATACTTAGCAGAAGATACTACGACGCTTGGCAGTGAGTACGAAAAAGAACGTTTTGACCGTTTATTGGAAACATACGGAGGCACAGCTACAAGCCATCAGCTTCGCTTGCCAGGATACAGTTATTTTTATTACCAAAAAGACGACCATGACCAAGTCGTTTTTGGCTATCAAATCAAAGGGAACAAATGCTTTGTTTTAGGAGATCCAATTGGTAATCCCAAAATGATGCGGGCAGCAACGAATCAGTTCATGAAACGAGCAGATTGTTTAGGTTATCAGCTTGCTTTTTATAAGATATCAGAAAGCTACGTAGTGATGCTTCACGAATTGGGCTTTCATTTCACGAAAGTAGGTGAAGCAGGAATTGTTGATCTAGCGACAGAAGACTTGTCTCGGCTGAGTCAGCAACTTGAATATCAAAGTTTGATGAAAGAAGGATACCATTTCACTTGGTATGACCAACTACCAGAAGAATTACATCAAGCTGTAAATGAAGTTTCACAAAAATGGCTTCACGGTGCACGAGAAAAATACTTTTCTGTGGGACGATTTGATGAATCCTATGTATTATCCAGTGGCGTTGGTATTGTCCGTAAAGATCAAAAAGTCGTGGGCTTCATCACCGCTCAACCGATGACGAAAGAACAAGCGGGTTATGATTTACTTCGAATCTTGCCTGAAGAGCCTGAGGAATTAGCGGATTATCTATTAGCTAATTTGTTCATTGTATACGAGAAAATGGGCTATCTGGAAGCAAATCTGGGATTAGCACCTTTAGCAAATGTTGGAGAAACAGATTTTTCTTTCTTTCAAGAAAAAGTCATGCATATCGTATATAATTATGGTAATTTTTTCTATTCCTTCCAGTCTGCTTATGAAAAGAAATTGAAATATGTCGATCATTGGGAAGGTCGCTACTTTGCATATCGGAAAGGAAGTAATTTCGGATTTGCTACCATGCAGCTGCTCAGTTTGATAGGGAAAGAAAAAGGAAATGTGCCGAGTTTGGCAGAAGAAGTGCTCACAGAATTATAAGAATCACTAGAGTTTATTTGGATTATGAAGAGAAAATTTCTATGAAAGCTGTTGAAACGATGACAAAATCAACAGCTAGGCGGACATAAGCTATACTTTTATTTTTCCCTATGATAGAATACTTGCGACTTAGACTTTTCGAATGGGTGAGAGGATGGAATTGATTGAAAAAGCGCCAGCCAAGATAAATTTAGGACTGGATGTATTATATAGGCGGCAAGATGGGTATCATGAGTTGGAAATGGTGATGTCAAGCGTAGACTTGGCAGATCATCTATTTTTTGAAGAAATAGCAGAAGACAAAATCATTGTAGAAACAAATAAAGCATTTTTACCGGTAGATGAGCGTAACAATGTTTATCAAGCTGCTTTATTATTAAAAAACAAATACAATATCAAAACCGGTGTCAAGATCTTTGTTAAGAAGAATATTCCAGTAGCCGCTGGATTAGGCGGAGGAAGTACAGACTGTGCAGCTGCTTTAAGAGGGATCAACCAATTATGGAATCTAGGCTGTTCATTAGAAGAGCTAGCAGAGATCGGTTTGGAAGTTGGTACAGACGTTCCTTACTGTGTATATGGAAGTACGGCTTTTGTCGGAGGTAAAGGGGAAGAAATCCAAGTATTACCTTCTATGCCACAGTGCTGGGTTGTGTTGGTCAAACCAAGAATGAGTGTTTCCACACGTACAGTGTTTAGGGAAGTAGATACGCAAGCTATCCAACATCAAGATATCCACGGACTTGTTGAAGCCATCCGAGAGCAAGATTATCAGCAGATGATCAAAAAAATGGGAAACAGTTTAGAAGATGTAACGGGAAACCGGCATCCAGTCATCCATCAAATCAAAGAGCGTATGGTCAAGTACGGAGCAGATGCTGCATTGATGAGTGGAAGCGGACCAACCGTTTTTGCCTTGTGCCAACATTATTCAAGAGCGCAGAGAGTATATAATGGGTTAAAGGGTTTTTGTGAAGAAGTTTATTTAGTACGAACCTTGCAATAAAAATAGAAGAAGTAAAACAGGTAAGGAAAGACTGAGGAGTCCTAAAATGGGATTCTTCAGTTTTTTTATTGTAATGAACAGCTTAAACATGAGTGTTAACTCATCCATTTTACGATTTAATCAGAATATCCACGTTTAAATCAGAAATTTATGGATTTCTATTGACGGCGTTTTTTTATTTTGATACATTAGTTCACGTTGATAAATCGTAAAATTACGATTTGTTTATTTGAAAGGAGCATATAGATGAAAAAATATCTTTTGACAGCTACGGTAATGATAGGTGCTTTATTGTTTGCAGCATGTGGAAATACGAATAAGGAAGCAGATAAAAAAGAAGACTTGACAATCGTTACGACATTTTATCCGATGTATGATTTTACAAAAGAGATCGTAGGGGACGAAGGAAACGTGAAACTTTTGATCCCTGCCGGAACGGAGCCTCATGATTTTGAACCAAGCGCAAAAGAAAGAGCAGAAATTTCCGATGCAGATGTTTTCGTGTATAATAGTTCAGACATGGAATTTTTCGTGGATTCGTTGAAGGATTCAGTGGACAGCAAACAGACCTTGATGATTGAAGCAGCTAAAGGAATTAACCGCTTAGAATCTCAAGAAGCAGATGAACACGAAGAATCAGAAGAAGGACATGATCATGCGCATGAATATGATCCCCATGTTTGGCTCGATCCGGTATTAGCTATAAAAGAAGTCAGAACAATTGCTGGAGAATTAGGCGAAAAATATCCAGATAAAAAGGAAATATTTACGAAGAATGCTGATGCTTATATCAAAAAGCTTGAAGCACTGGATCAAAAATACTCCGAAGAACTCAAAAATGCGACAAACCGCACATTCGTCACTCAGCATGCTGCTTTTGCTTATTTAGCGAATCAATACAACTTAGAACAAGTGGCGATTTCAGGTGTTTCGCCAGATCAGGAACCAACACCAAGCCGCTTAGCTGAACTAAAAGAATTTGTGAAGAAAAACAACATCAAAGTGATTTACTTTGAAGAAAACGCCTCTTCGAAGGTGGCAGAGACATTGTCGAATGAAACGGGTGTGAAGTTAGAGGTGTTGAATCCTTTAGAAAGCTTGACCAATGAACAAATCAAAGCAGGCGAAAATTATATTTCTGTCATGGAAAAAAATCTGGAAGCTTTAAAAGAAAGTATCAATTAAGTCTAGAATGGAGGTTATAAGGTGCGTTACATCGAAATATCTGATTTGACCTTTTATTATGATGATGAGCCAGTACTAGAAGATGTCTCCTATCATGTAGACGCGGGTGAATTTGTCATTTTGACTGGAGAAAATGGAGCAGCCAAGTCAACCTTGGTGAAAGCATCGTTAGGATTACTGAAACCTTCAAAAGGAACGATAAAGATTGCTGAGAAAAATCAAGAGGGAAAAAAATTAAGTATCGGCTATATTCCCCAACAAGTTGCATCTTTCAATGCAGGTTTTCCAAGTACGGTAATCGAATTAGTCCGATCAGGAAGATACCCAAGAGGCCGCTGGTTCAAGCGTCTCTCTGAAAAAGATCATCAACACGTACAGCGGGCTCTAGAAGCTGTTGGGATGTGGGATATGCGAAACCGGCGGATAGGTGAATTGTCTGGCGGACAAAAGCAGCGGATCAGCTTAGCACGTATTTTTGCTACTGATCCTGACTTATTTGTCCTTGATGAGCCAACAACAGGAATGGATGAAGAGTCTAGAAATGAGTTTTATCGTCTTCTCCGACATAGTGCCCATGTCCATGGGAAATCAGTACTAATGATCACTCATGATCATGAAGATATCAAACAGTATGCGGACAGACAGATCCGACTGGTGAGAAAGGAGGATTCTCAATGGCGTTGCTTTCATATGAATTCATGAGAAGAGCTTTTCTTGCGGCTATCTTCATTGCGGGGATCGCCCCGATGCTAGGTGTGTTTTTAGTGATCAGAAGACAATCGCTGATGGCTGATACACTTTCCCATGTCTCTTTAGCAGGGGTAGCGTTAGGATTCTTTTTGAACCTTAATCCTACACTTACGACCATGCTAGTTGTTGTGCTAGCAGCTGTGATATTGGAATATCTGCGAACAATCTACCGAACTTATTCGGAAATCTCCATTGCCATTTTAATGGCTGGCGGTTTAGCGCTAGCTTTAGTATTAATGAATCTGAGTGGCGGGAATTCTGCAACAAGTATCCAATCTTATCTGTTTGGTTCGATCGTGACCATTACTTGGGAGCAAGTCATCTTTTTAGGAATCTTATTCGTTGCGATCGGTATATTGTTCTTTTTATTCAAACGTCCGATGTATGTACTGACTTTTGATGAGGATACCGCTCATGTAGATGGATTACCCGTTCATTTGATGTCAATGATGTTCAATGTGATTACTGGTGTAGCTATTGCTGTGATGATTCCGATTGCCGGTGCACTTTTGATATCCGCAATCATGGTTCTTCCTGCAGCAATCGGTATGCGGTTAGGCAAAAGTTTCAATGTTGTGATTGCTATCAGTGTTTGTGTCGGATTTCTAGGGATGCTGTCAGGATTGACTAGCTCGTTTTATCTAGATACCCCTCCAGGAGCAACAATCACATTAGTCTTTATTGCTTTGTTCCTGATTGTAAATATCATCAAACGAATATTGGTTGCCTTCAGAAGAAAAAATAACTGAATGATAAAGAAAAGAAGCCTGATAAAAACGAAAAATTTTTTATAGGCTTCTTTTTATTTTAATAAATACCGAACTATTTTCTTATTTTTTCATAAAATGCTCGAATTTTTGAAGAAAAACTTATATAATGTAAAACGATAAAATTTCTTAAAAGGAGTTGGAATAGGTGAAAGTACGTCGCAGTGAACGTCTGGTTGACATGACACAGTATTTATTGAATCACCCGCATGAATTGATTTCCTTAACAAGCTTTGCCGAACGTTATGAATCTGCTAAATCTTCCATCAGTGAAGATTTGGGAATCATCAAGAAAACATTTAAAGAACGAGGGTATGGAACCTTGGAAACAATCCCAGGTGCTGCAGGTGGTGTATTGTTCATCCCTGAAATTTCATATGAAGAGGCGAAAAAATATATTGAATCTCTAGCAGAACGTCTATCAGAACAAGATCGTCTGCTTCCAGGAGGATATGTTTATCTCTCTGATTTGTTAGGAGAACCTGAACTGCTGCGTCAAGTTGGAAGAATCATTGCTTCTAAATACCTTGGTGAAAAAATCGATGCTGTAATGACTGTAGCCACAAAAGGCGTACCTATTGCCCAAGCTGTGTCCTATTATCTGAATGCACCATTCGTTATTGTACGCCGAGACTCAAAAATAACAGAAGGATCAACAGTAAGTGTCAACTATGTGTCCGGTTCTTCTGAAAGAATTGAAAAAATGGAATTGTCTAAGAGAAGCTTGAAACGTGGTTCACGTGTCCTTGTAGTGGATGATTTTATGAAAGGCGGCGGAACAGTCAACGGAATGAAGAGCTTGATCGAAGAATTCGAATCAGAACTTGTTGGCATCACTGTATTTGCCGAATCGAAATTCAATGGACATCGCGCTATCGATGATTATACGTCACTGCTTTATGTCAAAGATGTAGATACTCAAACGAAAAACATCACGGTTGTGCCGGGAAATTATTTTTCAGAATAAGAGGTTGT
>NZ_BJLL01000065.1:0-14403 GCF_007996925.1 Enterococcus sp. NBRC 3427
ATAAATAAAAAAACATTTGTATTTTATCAAAGTTTTATTATACTTGTCAATTTGTGTACATCCTAAAATATAAGCTATTTGTTTACTTCTGTAGAATATATACTTTGTTGTTAGATAAGTTGCACATGTTTATAGAATCTAAATAATAAATTTTTATGTACCGCCCCTCAAAGAGGGGGGAATTTTTTATCGTTGTGGAATATTTAAATACCAACGCTTGTCATGAAAATCTTGTGCTCCACCCTTAGTATTTCCTTCTGGATCGTTTGTCGCACGCATCATGACGTATACTTTCTTATTAGGGAAATCACGCATATTGAAAGATACATGATAGCCAACATTTCCTAAAGTATTATAAGCTTGATTTACGTCTGGTCTATAAATCCCATCAGCTCTTACTCTAGCTAGTTCTTTTCCAGTATTGTAGTCCATAATGAAAATATACTCGTATTTATAATTAGCAATGTGCCATCCAGCTACATGCAAGTTTGCGTTTTCGATTTCTCCGAACTGATCAATGTGGGCGTAATTTGTTCCATCTGTCAGCGTAGAATTTGCAGCACCTGCTCGAGTTGGATCAATTACTGGTTTATCCTCCGAAGTAGTTGGATTATCATCCGTAAAACCATGAGCCAAATCATAGGCTAGTTTTTCTTTACTTACACCCATTTCAGAAAGATAACCGTAAGGATCTGTATGATCGCCCCAAATATTTTGTGTTACCCATAAATGCGATTTGATTCCTGGTTGGTTATAAGGAGTGTCTAATGTTAATGGAATACCATATTTCATTGCTGAATCTCTTGCCAATTCAACGTATACTTTATAGTTCTTTTCAAAAGTTTCTTTATCATGTGTGTGTTGTAACTCGATTTGCACAGGACTATTTGCATTAGCATATGAACCAGCGCCATACTGCACATAACCAAGTTGTCCAACTTGGTAAACAATTCCGCCGTCTCCCACAATGTAAGCAGTGTAAGCACTAGTCCATGAACGTTGCATATACTGTGCTTCATTGCGTCCTGTTGCTGTTTCGTTAGCTGTTTCATGCAGTAAAATATACTGATTATTCGCTACTTGAGAGCTACCTTCATTTACACCTAAATTAAATTCATTGTTAATCGTATAGGCAAACCCATTAATTGGCAATAAAAAAAGAGCCATTATTAGGCTCAATGATAAAATGATTTTCTTCTTCATTTTTTTCCTCCTATTTTTTTAAGTTATATGCAGACACACCAGTGATAACACCTAAAAACGTCGTTACTGCATTGATAGTCAGAACTGTCATATCTGGTTCCATTCCATCCATATGCTTTGCCTAGTGTTGCAACTAATACAGATGTAGCCGGAAGTACCGTAAGTACCGCCCACTTAATGATTTGATAATATTTATCAGGTAAGATCATCTTTATTCATCTTCTTTCTATTTTTATCGAGATGTTTCCCTAAATAAAGTTTTAATTTGTTGTGTGTGTTCTACCAATTTTTCTGCATGTGTATCTAATCTTTCATCGTGTTTCTTTAGTTCTTCATGAATCATCAATCGATCTGATTTGCTCGATTCTAAATCTTTTGTTAATAGTTCCAAGTTGTAACTCACTTGTGATAGTGTTTTCGTAATTTTTGTAAATGATGCAACAATCGGTCTAATTACTAATAAAATCAAAGAAACGATAGCGGTTATTGATCCTGCTATCGCTCCCCATTCCCCTAAATTAATCATATTGCAACTCCTTGTATCAAAACTAAAAGCACATCAATTAAGATGCACTCTCTTCATTGTTAATAATTTTTTCTGCTTCTTCGTCTGTAATGCATAGCGGAACGAACTGTAGAACTTGATCGTCAGTAAAACAGCCCCAATCATACATCATTTTCACATCGCTAAAACTAAACATACTACTCACCTCCCTTTGAAGCTGGATTTAATTGCTCTTTAATTTCTGCAATATCCTTGCTGTTTTGAATCGAAGCAAGCATCATTTTTGAATTGATTTGTGCTAAACTATCAGCTTTTTCTTTTAATGCAGTGTTTTCCTGTTTAATTGCTACATCATTTAGCATGAGTTTGGCATTGAGCTGTTTTAGATTGCCGTTCTCGTTTTCCAGTGCCTCGTACACTGCTTCAAGATTATTTAGCTTATTGTGATCCAATACATTCGTCAAAACAATCCATCGGTTTTCTTGCGGATCAAATAATTGATCATTAATTGTTAAAGGCTCCCCATCTGAACGAATTCCTTCTAATGGTGGGACATCAGTAAACGGGACAGTCATAACCATATCATCTAACACTTTTCCGACATATTCCCCACCAGGCTTGCCATACTTCCAAATATCTTTCATTTATTTCACTCCTTTAATCTAAGATTCTATTTCCATAATGTGTAGCGTATTGATCTGTGCAAAATCTACTGTCTTTGATTCCTCTCCTTCATACGCAATACTAAACATAGAACCAGCTTTAGCTTCAAATATTCGAGAGAAATGAATCCCATGTTTCCATTGAAGAACATTAGTTGAGTCGCCTGTTCCACCAGCATATCCAATTTGGTTTGTTTCCTCATCATCTCTATAAAAAATTAGATATGCATATTTTCCACTACTTGATCCCCCAAATTGCAATCTAGCCAATCCTTCAATCAATAACGTACAATCTCGGACTACTTCAGCTTCCCATCTTCCTGAATTCCATACTAATGGTGACTCTCTCATTGCTCTGTTTTGTTGTTTACCAATAGTTGCAATTTCATCTCCAATAACTAATCTTGCTTTGTTCGGTATCTTTGTTAACTCTTTACCAGTTCCATACCAGGCTTCAAATGGAAGTGCGTTATCAACCAAGACTGGTATTTGGTTTACCATGGGCGTTTCTAAAAAGTTCTTAGTTCCATCTACAGATTGTGGTTCGGTTAAGCTCACAGAATCATTCAAGCCTTTTTCAGTATATTCAGGTGTGACATCCCAACTGTAATCATTGGGATTGTTGCTGTCTTTCAATCCTTCACCGAAGTATTTATACTCACTAATATTCGGGGTTCGAGTATTGCCTTTTTCGATCTTGAGCCAGTCGATTTGACATGCGCCAGGATTATCTGTTGGGGTTTGATTTATGGCAGCTATTCTAGGGTCAGCAGCTACTTTATCTACTGTAACAGTTAATGACCACACATCTGTGACTCCTTCCACAGGTGACAAATTACCATACCCAGCAATGCCTGGGTTAAATAATCTAAAATTTTTATCCGCTGGTTTAGTACCCTTAAGCGTTACAGTGTAAGTTTCTCCCACAACAAAAGGCTCTGTCATAGTACCAGTATATATTTCTGCACCACTAGACTTGACTGGAAATTTAACTGTAGGGTCAGCAATATCCTCACCCAAAGCCACCTTACTCAAATAATACGGTGCATCGAGTAGATTTGGCTGGTATGGCGTGGCTGTTGAGCCTTCTTCGATTTTGATGTTATAGCCTAAATAACCTGTACATGCACCAGCTGAATCATTAAACCACAAAGATATTCTAGACTCTTCTGTAGTCACAAAATTAGCAGCTGTAGTAAACGTAACGCTATAGGTCGTTCTATTGGTACCCACAGGTTTGTTTATAAGCGCCCAAACAGACCTTACTTCTGTTCCCTCTCTTAATCGAATATTACAAGATATCGCGCCAGATGGCACTTCCATATCCGCCCATATATCAACGCTGAGAGAATAAGTTTTGTTTGGTAACAATGTGCGGAGGTTTAATAGTTTTCCAGCCGGAGGCGCATCTGCAGTTCTTGTAACCGCAATGTGGTCTACTCCATCTTTAGCGGTGTAACCAGTTTGAGAGCCATTGTTGTAAAAATCATTAAAACCTACATTAGGCGCAATATTAGGGTTCCCCGAATAATCATAGCCCCCGAAGTCGATGCTGTTGGAGTACGTCTTTTTCAGCTTGCCGAGATCACCGATTTGCTGATTCGTTTGATCGATACGATCATTCGCTTTATCAATATTAGTATTGAGAGTTGCGACATCTTGATTGGCTTTCGTGATTTTGTCGTTTGTGTCTTTCAGTTTCGCATCAATCTGCGTTTCGGATTCCGCAATTTTCTGATCAATCTCTTGCTTTCCATCAGCTAGAATTTTTTCGATTTTATCAATGGTCTGACTGAAACCATTGAAATAATAATCTTCTAGTTCTGGCGTACTATCATCGATTGGACTGCGTTTAATGTCAAAAGTAAAACGACCAGCTGTATCTAACGAGCGGTCGTCTGGGAAATCAATATATACGCTACCTTCTACTTTACCGACATATCCTAAAATATTATCTTCTAATACGATAGATACAATGCCATTCACACGATCTTCAATTGTCGCAAGATAGTCATGTTTTCCATATCCATCTTCTGCTGTTGCAGATTTAAATATCAGACGAATAGGAACCGTAGTTCCTTCTGGTAGGCTCTGAGGAATCCCGTTTTTTCTTACTAACTTCATTCGAAGCTTAGCTGTTCCTCGATCATGCGACCAAAAAACAACATTCGTATCATTAGGCTTAGTTGCTTCTGCTTGGATCACAATAATCGATTCATTCATTTTATAAACCATTAGCTTAACACCTGCCCATTATTGATAATCAATCCTCGACCAATAATTCTATTTTCAGTTGTCGCAAATCCTGCAGCTGGCTTGGCATATCTAGCAGTTGCTGCATCAACGTACACCCCAATGCTATTGCCTGAACCTTTCAAGTCGCCCACGCTAAACTCTGATAGCAAACGAACTTGCACAGCTATGTCTTGATTAATGAATGTTGTTGAACCATACATATTCATCTTAGAAGTCCCACCTACGTATACAGCGTTATATGCCAATGATTTAGTATTCTCCGCAAATTTACACTGACTAATAGCCATATAGCCACTCTGTTCATTGACAATTCCATACTGTCTTCCTTGAAAAAGTGGAGAATTTGCAGTGTCAACGATCTGCATTCCAACGATTTGACAATAGCCAGTACATGTTGCGAACATAATACTTCTAACTTTTACTGGACAATCAGACACTTGTGGGTCTAATGTGCTGGTATCATTTAAAGGACGTATGACAAATGTTCTAAATGTTAATCCATTGACATATACATCTTCCAAATACACCCCATCGCTAATCCAGATGGTGACAGATGATGTTGTAATTAGCGGAACTGAATTGACTGCAGTTTGAATCGTGAGAAATGGTTTCTCTTGAGATCCATCTCCAGTCTGGTCGTTTCCATCTTTTGAAACATAAATATTGATGGGCTCGTTATACCCTCCAATGATTTGTTGGACTGCTTTGTTTAATTGCTCCACTTGTGCTTTTTGACTAGCGGCATTTGTAATTAATTCGCTAATTTGTTCATCTGTCAGTTTTTCATGTTCTACCAATCTGCCGTGTAACGTAGGAAAGGTTTCTCCTCTATTGTTTACCCGTGCATCCACTACTTCGTTTGGAGAATCCCCGCCCGAGTTGATTACGAGATTATCAATACGACTGTTCGTTGATTTGTCTTGATCAGACAATTTCTTTTCAAGATCATTGAGGTAGTCAATGTTTTTATTAAATTTCTCTTTCCATTCCGTAGAGATACGGTTACTGATTAATTTTAATAACCCCATCAAATCACTCCTTTCTGTGCCATTTCAGCGAGTATCGACGTCATTGTTTTCTTTGTGTTGCTCAATGTGATTTCTGGTGGCTTATTTGGTATTGCTGGATACGTCTTGATTCCTACCACTTGAATGTACGTATTGATATTTAAAGGTTCATAAATGAATGGAACGTGATCGCCTTTGTTGGGACTGATTTTCCATTTCAAGGTTACGGATCCCGAAATACTTGGATAGTCTTGCAAGTCTGTCTTTAACCGTTCGAGCATGTTCCCTGATACGGTATACCGTTCGTCTTTAACAGGATCTTGTATCCTGATTCCCCACTTCTGTGATTCAGGGCTTGTGTAAGTGATGGGAGTAAATACATAGTCACTATCTTTAGGATCCTCAGTATTTGCACCATCCTTCAATTTTCCATAGCCTTTGATTTGTGTTTTTAGACTGTACGTATCAATATCGAATGACACTTCATCTGTATTGTATTTATAGCGAATCTGTTCTTCCGTCCGCTGGCCGTACTCACTGGCAGGATAGAAAGTTAGATGTTTATTATTCGGAATCACGACTGCATTATAGTCAGACAGAATCTCATTGATCAGCTTCAAGTAATTCGCATTACCAAAGTTTTCTTGTTCGACTGTAAGGAATTTCTTGTTTGGATCAATGACTTCCCATGAAAAGCCACGACTACCTGCACTAAATACATGAGTGAGTAACTGACTAATAGATCTCGACCCTGTCACTGTGTTGTACTGATAGCCATCTTGAACGGTGTAATAGATATGTGTCGCAACTACTTGTTTCGTCAGCAACTGTCCAAGTGCTTTGCTAGTCATTTCTTTGATCACAAATTCCTGTCCGTTGTAGAAAACAGAAGACTCGTATTCGACTAAATCAAATACTTCTTGATTCAACGAATTGTCGGTAATGGTAAAGCCAATCTCCCACGTTTCATTTTGTTGCCAGTTTTCATAAAAAGAACCCTTGTCATAACCGACAAGGATTTCTTCTTTGGTTTGTTCATAATTTCGAATAATTAAATCAGTCACTCAATCACCTACTTATATAAGAAACGGAAATCCCATGAAGATTTCACACGAGTAATATTTTGGATCACGATTTCATTAACACCCTCAACCAAATTAATCAGACCGTGATTCGTATTGATTCCGCAACTTACACCGTTCAATTTTGGGTATACACCATCCAAAACTAATGTCTGGCCAAGATTCGTAGAAAGTGTTGGATAGTAAACAAATCGATCACCAGTCGTTTTATTAAAGATCGTTACATTACCTTCTGATTCTCCTTCTAATGTGATCCGTAGATAATGTTCACGTGGATCAACCTCGAAGCTTCCGGCGTTGTAAATAATAAAGTTACTTGTCGTGTGTGTGTAACTATAATCTTCCGCAACTAGTCCTTGCGAGAACTGCCATTCTTCCTCTAGGTTAAAATCAGACAAAGTAGTGGCGATGGATTCAGAACATCCACTAATAGCTTCCAGTTTTACAGTATATCTTGTATAAAGTACACCTTTTCTTTCATCGTCAATAGAGTCATAAACCACTCGATATTTTTTACCTGGCTCTTTGCTGTAAATTAGATAAAATTCTGGTTCTCTAGTAAATAATTCGCGGAGTTCCGTCTTTTGTAAAACTAAGTCAAACATCGATTGCTCTCTACTTCGAATGTCAAATGATAGAGTAATAGGAAAAGCGTCAAACGAGCTGTTCGAAAGACGCTTCCCATTCGTACCAGAAAATTCAACAAACTCATTTTTTGCCACTGGCATACCTATATTAATGTCAATCAATCTCAGATAAGAATTATTTGTCAATTCGATAACTTCATCAGAAAATGCAAGATATACACGAGTTTTCTCATTCATTAAACTATCCTCCTCTCATGTACGATCTACGATTCAATACTTTTCCAAAAAGTTGATCCATATTGTCGCCTACTAAAGTTCCATCTAAATAACTTGAGACCCGTACCGGCTGTTTTGCAATTACTTGTGCAAGCTTTTCAACATCAAATTGCTTCTGATTGTTGTAGGTATTATTAACTATCTGTGATCCAACAGATGCCATCCGCATCCTCGAAGTGCCAAGAGCTGATTCTGGCGTGATAGAATTCATCAAGCCATTAGAAAGCTTATTCATTGCTGAATATGCAGATTTCGCATCTGCTTCTATACCTACAGCTATTCCTTGAGGGATGAACTTACCAACGTAATCTCTCATCCAACGTGATGGAGAATGAATTCCAAGCGCGCCAGTTATTTTGTCTTTAATGTTTCCAGCTACTTCAGAAATTTTAGAAGCAACTGCTCCAACCATTGAACCGATACCGTTAATTAATCCTTGTATGATGTTTGAACCAATTTCAAATAAATCAATCCCACTCAAAGTATCTATTATAGAGTTTCCTATATTAGATACTGCACTGGTTACTGACCCTATCACACTAAGAATCCCAGAAACTAAGTTTCTAATTAAATTGGCTCCAGCATTCACCATTTGTCCAAGAAACTGAGCTATAGTACTCAATAATCCAGTAATTAATCTCGCTCCAGCTGATAATAATTGTCCCAATAAGCTCAAGATTCCTCTAATAAGTGCGTTGATCAATTGAACACCAGCTGATAAAAGTTGTGGTATAGCACTTACTAAAGCTTTGAACAAAGCAGCCATTAATTGAATAGCAGCTGATACTAATTGAGGAAGTACTGAGATCACTCCATCTACCAACGCAACAATCAATTTAATACCCGCTGATATCAATTGAGGCAATGTACTAATCAACGCATTAACTAGGGCAATAGTGATTTGAATTGCCGCTGCAACCAACTGTGGTAATATCGAGATTATTCCTTGTATTAATGCTAATAACAGCTGAATGCCAGCAGCAATAATTTGCGGAAGCGCACTGATTAATGCACTAATCAAAGCCATTGTGATTTGGATAGCAGCATTTATTAACAACGGAAGAATAGAAGTTATGCCTCCGATAAGCGCCATTAACATTTGTATTCCTGCAGAAATTAATGTCGGTAAAGCTTCAATAATTGTTGTTAGCAAAGTAGTAACGATAACGGTAGATGCTTCAACAAGTTGAGGCAATGCAGTTATTATCGCATTCACGAGAGAAGTGATGATTTGTAATCCAACTTCTAAAAGCATAGGTAGTACTGTTAAGAACCCATCAATCAGTGTATTAATAATCTGAATGACAACTTCAATTATCGTAGGTAGTGCTGCTACGATCCCTTGAATAAGCATAGTTAACAAATTTGTGCCAACTTCAATAATTTTTGGTAGAAGCTCAGCAAAAGCAGAAATGAGTTTTGTAATTATCTCTGTTGCAGCCAACAGCAGTGCGGGAAGTGCTAATGAAATGCCTTGTACAATAGTAGTTATTATTTTCGTGGCTATTTCAATCAATTTAGGCAAATAAGTAACAATTGCATCCGTCAATGTTTGAATAAGCTGTATAGCTATCTCTGTTAGTTGCGGTAACATTTCAACTATTTTGTCGACAATACTTGTAATCACAGAAGTAATACTTTCGATAATTTGCGGGAGATATTGAGAGATAGAATCTGCCACGTTGCTAATTGTTTCACTTAATTGATCAAACACTTTTGTGATTCCATCTGCACTAAAATCGCCAGTTTTAGCCCACGCAGATATAAATGAAATAATTAAAGAAACTGCTAATCCGAATGGACCAGTAAGCCCTAGTGCTGCTATTGCTACTTTAGTCAAAATGCCGATAACTAGAGAAACTGCTCCGCCGACTTTACCAAAAGCTCCTCCAAATTTTTCCAGCAGATTACCTGCCAATTCTATACCAGAAGAAAAAATCCCTGACAATACAGAGCCTATTTGCGAAAGAGTAGAGCCAAATCTTTCTATGCCAGAAGAAACAATTCTTTTTACTGCATCAACAAAATTAAAAAAAGCTGGTACCGCTACTGAAGCAATTGCTGATCCGACTTCGACAACTTTTTGAAATCCTTTAACAAGATAGTTTCCTACTGTATCAGCTACTTTTTGAAGTGTAGGTAATATAGAAATAAAGACTCCTTTTAGATATTCAAATGACTTAATCAGTCCAGATTTTACAACTTCAATAGTTTTATTTATGCCATTTCGAAACGTTTCACTTGTTTTATAAAAATAGATGAAAGCTGCAACTGCTGCTCCTATAACACCTGAAAGTAGTTGAAATACCGTCAGACCAGCTGGAATAATAGCAGATAACAATGCGTAAGCTGTTCCAGATACTCCAAACATGCTGACCATACTACCTAGGGCCGTTATCACTCCATAGATTTTTCCTACAAAACTTATTAATGTACCTAGAGCTAATGCTGTTTTGAAGCCTACACACGCTCCAGTGGCTGCAATAAAAGCTGGAGCTAACAATTCCACAATGTCTAATAGGCCTTTAAAAGCAGAAATCATATCATCAGTATTATCTATCAATATGTCCATTACTTTTGACATTTCTTCAAATGATTCATTAATAATAGATTTCATACTATCAATATTTTGAGCAATCGTTTTACCAGTAAGTTTTTGCACCAGTTCATCAAACTTAGTAATAAGATTAGCTACACCTTTAGAAACAGCATTACTTAGATTTCCGAATGAAGTAGCGATCCCCAGCGAATTCTCCTTTGCCAAGGTTGCCAACATTCCTGTTCCAGTTCCTAGCTCAATCAGTTTATCTTGGAATTGATCAAATGTTACTGTTCCTTCTTTAAGCGCATTATAGAGATCTCTTTGAGCTGATTTCCCAACAAATCCCATTGCTTCAGCTGTTTTTTGCAAAGCAAGGGGCATGGTTTCTTGTAAAGTTTTCCAGCTCTCTAAGTCGACTTGCCCAGTTGAAAGCATCTGGTTATACTGTTGCATACCTCGACTGGCATCTTCTGTTGAAGCGCCAGACGCAAGAAATGCATTGTTTAATGCTAAAACAGTGTCCGTGGATCTATCTAAATCTCCAGTGATTGCTGTCATTTGTTGTGTACTTGCTACAACATCATCTAATTTAGTTGGCAAACCATCAATTCCATCGGATAATTTGTTAATGGATCTCTGAGAGTCCTCTGCACTAAAACCTAAAGCTTTCATTACTTTAGGGAATTTTTGCATAGTATCGAAACGGCTAATTGCGGAATCTAGCGAATTCTTTAAAACATTAAAAGCAGCCGCCGCAACTTTAACGAGGCCTAAGGAAACAACCAAATTTTTAATTGAGGCTCCTGCTTTATTACTCTTACCTTCTAACTGATCAAGACCCTTGTTAAGTATGGTAACGCCTTTGCCATCCACATCAACTTCTATCTCTACTCTTCCATCAGCCATCGTCTTCACCTACCTCCGAATCAGGCAATGCATATTTTTGTTGTAGCTTTCTCATGCGTTCTTTTTCTTTAGCTGATTCTCCTTTGCTCGGTTCCCATGTCCTAATCTGGATGATTCGAGCAAGAATGGTGTCGTCTGGCAAACTCTCAAGCAATGCTTGGAATTCCTCCCACATCATCCGTCCTTGCTCTTCAAATAGATTGATGCCAATTTGTCTGAACGATGCATAGATGTATTTAGCATCATGAACTAGGCTGATGGTCTTTTTTTCTTTAACTGCATTAGGCATAGGATTGCCTAAACGATCAGTTTCAACACCATCACTATCTCCTACAGAAATATAATTTTCTAAAATGTAGTTAAATAATAAAAACTGTTGTTCAGACGAGCCTTGAAAAATTTTTTCAAAGTCACTGATCAACAGTTCTAAACACATATTCACTTTTTCTTCTGGAAATAAATCACTATCTTCCAAAATATCAAAAACATCTAGTACATTATCAAATGTTAAATCGATAGGTAATTCTATACCATCAACCTCTATCGAAGTGACTAACGGGTCATTTAACCGCATTTAATCACCTACTTCTTTTTCTTATTTTTCAATAAATCAGCTTTCTTCTTAGAAAGAGTATCTTTACGTTTCAAAGCTTCTTTTTCAATTGCTTCCGCAACTTCAAAAGAAATCGGATCAAACAAGTCTATTAATTGCTCAACATCACGATAAACAGAATAAATTTTTTCAAATGATCCTTCACCAAGCAACGAATCATATTCTGCTTTAGCTAGATTTTTCGTTAGATCAATAATCTTAATAGCATCTTCTTTTTCTGGTTGTTCGATATTCTTGATCTGTTTAAGTTGTTGCTTAAGTTCCTTAACCTGTTCCTCAAATTCAGCTTGAGTATCAAAAAAACGTGTCAGTTCTTCTGGAGTAGTACCGAAAAAGAACTCTACTTCTCCAATATTGATAGGAAAACCTTTTTTCTCTATTTGAAATGATAATTTGTTAGTCATGTTATCCTCCTAAAAAAGCTGCCCAGACGGACAGCTCGACTTATTTTTTGATTAATACTACTGGTCTGGACCAAGCAGAACCTAAGAATTCACCATCATGCAGATAGCGTGCTTTCTCGATATCATTAGCCCCTTGGCCAACCTCGTTGTAAGTTTGGATGTAGAAACGGATTTCATCGCCAGCTTCTAGATGTGGCATATCTGCTGCTGATAACGTCCAAGAATTTGTTTCCGTATATCCCATTTTGTTGGCATCGTGCGGATCTGTTTGATTTGCATCGGTATAGTGTGGAATATAAGATTTTGCTTTGGGCACTGCATCCCAAGAAAGAGAAACTGACCCATCAGCATTCAAAACCCCAGTTACGTTCTGGGGTGCATTAGGGTGTAACAGGGACATCTTCTCCTTCTGGTGTGCTATCAAATGCGATACCGCATGAGAAATCACCGTATGCAGTAGCATCGCCGACTTGAGCAACTGGCTCTGTTACTGTTGCTTTACCAATACGTTGTTTTTTACCAGATGCAGATACTACTTTGAACCACACTTTCCGAGCATCTCCTGATTTTCCAATCATGCCCTCAATAGCCGCCATCGCAGCATCATCTTCATCGTATAAACCTGTAAATGAATAACCTAACTGATGAGAAGTAACGTCTGTCTCCCCTTCGCCGTTCCCATCATAGTAGCCAGTAGTTTCAGATTCTTCGTTCGAATTATCATCAACGTTGGAAATCCACTTTGCTAACTCCAACCAGCCGTCTTCGCTTGGTGTATCAGCATTAGTAGTTGTAATTAATTGAATAAAATAGCTTTGTAAGGCATTTTTGCGTCTCATTTATTTTCCCCCTCAAATGTGGTTAATTTTGTTTGAAAATCTAATAAAAAAACGAACCAACCTTGTTCATCAGCATCATTGATGAAAGGTTTGCTCGTTATAGTTAAATTGTTAAATTCAAATGATTTATTAGAACTAGTAACATCTTCTACACGTTCTAACATATCTGAGATAAGCCAAAGTGTTTGTTCAACTTTAGAACCGTCTTTTGACTTCATCGCAATTTCAAAATTTAGTTGTACATCTTTAATACCGTCATAGTATTCCACAAGGTTTTGCCCGCCTGGTAATGGATAAATTACTAAGCTTTCTTCAGCAGAAAGATATCCTTTTTTTATTTTTAATGGCAGTTCTGGAATACTATTAATCTTATCTTTTATCCGATCGATAAAATCCATTATTGGATACCAGCTCCTTTCAGATACGCTTTTTTCCAAGAAGGCATATACAGTGATTTTGCTTTAAGATCCCATCTTGGACCTGTTCCTGGAGTAGTATATTTTTTTCCATTTAGATAGAACTGTCTCCTTGCGTATTTCGTTTCATACAGAATAGCGCTGCCGTCACTTTTGATATGCGCACTTTGGCGAAGGATATTATTCTTTTTAGGTACAAATGAGTTCATGTCAGCCATTGCTTGGTTGGCTAATGCGTATCTCCCTCGCTTCATAGCCTGTGGGCTGACTTTAGCTCTAACTCCATCAAGATTAACTTTAATACCCATCAAATCACCTCTAATTCGTATGAATAGATAGCATCTGAATACGCTTCTGTAATCGTATCGATTTTAGTGATGACATGTTCTTTACCATCATAAATAACTAATGATTGTTCTTTGAAATTCGGTAAAGGGATAGTTAAAGTGTTATAACAAAAAATTACTGCATTATAGAGCAACTGCTTGCCACTTGGCGAAAAAGAATACTGACTTCCTCTGTCAATCCGACAATTTTCTATAGTTACATAATCTCCATAAATAGGTTGGTTATAGTCTCCTTCTCCTAAATATTCTCGATAAATAAAAGAATCCACTAGAAATTGTACTGGAGGTTTTGGCATTACCATGATGGCACACCTCGATATAACAAACCCGTTCCTTCTAAATAAATATAGATATCCTCAGCAACAAGTGATTTACTCTCATTTTTTCCTGAAGGATTATATCTACTAGAGTTTGAAATACTCGTTCTACCAGCAGAAAAGCTTTGTGGTGTATTATTGATACTTTCATAAGTATCTGCTCCAACCTCATCGAAATATATAATTTCTGAACATAGAGCTAGCTTAAATTGTTTTACACGAAAACCAATTGGATCTTCCTCAATTTTATTAAATTGATAAAAATAGTTAGTGATGCTATCTAGAACAGCAGTTGCTTTTGACAAATGCTTTTCGAAAGCAGCTTTAAAATCATCTGTTTTTCCAGTAAGATCTTTGAATTCTTCAAATTCAATATAAGGCATATAATATCCCTCCTTATTAAAAGAAGAGGGAGCTATGCCCCTCCTCCTGCTTCTGTTT
>NZ_BJLL01000066.1:0-14229 GCF_007996925.1 Enterococcus sp. NBRC 3427
TCCTATTCGATTTATATATATTTAAGTATCCTTCTTGTTTTCATATAACCAATGGCGCTATGATTTCCATATGATAAAAAATAAAGTCAGGTGAAAAAATGAAACTTGAGGATAAAAAAGTTATTTTAAAGAAAATCAAACGTCTCCCAGACCAAATAAAAAACTATACGATCTGTTCTTTCAAAAAAGACAGGAGTATAAAAGCTTATACGCAAAACACAGAAAAAGGAATAATCTATTTCCTACATGAAGAAGGTTACGATACCCAAACCTTTATGTTTACTGAAAAAAAAGAATTTCATAAACAGATGAAAAAACTGATTGAAAAAGAATTTCCAAGAAGCCATAAACTCTATGTGAATCAGCAATTTTAACTTTTAACTATACGCTCTTAATTAAATATGTTCTGTAATAAAATAAAACTTTATAACAACTATAACAAAACAGAATACAAAACAACGGTTCTATAAGTTATAATCATAGTTGTTAGATGATTCATCTAGTAAAAACACCAGATTTCAAATTTCACACAATTGAAACTAGATCAATCATCAACCTTCTTCAAATTGTTAGAACCCTTTCCCGAGGAGCTGCAGCATAAGCAAGAAAAACAAACAGGAAGCCAAATGGCTAAGACATTCCTTCTATTAGTCTAGTTGTTTCTCGTCGCAAATTTAAGACTTTAGAAAGTTATTTCTATTGATGTTTGGGTTGTTTCACGCTTATGTACAGCTCCTTACCTATTATTTATCTCAACAGATCTAACAAATTAACGGAAAATTTAAGGAGTTTTGTTATGCTTACGATCTATTCTTCTCGTACACATAGTTACCATCTGATGGCAAATTGGCTGAAAGACCATCAAATGCCTTACAGAGAACGAATTTTCACACCTAAACAGCCTTTAACCAGAAAAGAAATCTTTTATTTATTATCATTAACAGAAAACGGATTTGACGATTTATTAGCCAAACGCTCGATTGATTATAAAAATTTGAAAGATCAAATCGACCAATGTACGACCTCAGAACTTGTCGATTTAATCGTCTCACATTTTACTTTGTTGCAACGTCCTATCATTACTGACGGAAAAAAATTATTAGTCGGGTTCAATGAAGATAGTATGCGTCTTTTTATCCCTGTTCAATGGCGCAGAAGCCAGCTCAAATCTGTCTATAACGATTTCACGTGGGTAAGCGATTTAGACAATTCTATGGAGTTAGATGATGAATTTTTAAATTATTATATATAAAAAAGACTGTGACAAAAAAGTGTCACAGTCCTTTTTTCCGAATACTAGTGTTCCAGAAGTAGCTTCTACGAAAAATAAGCCGAAATTTCTTGAAGCTAATTCTTGAAGCTAACTACCTCTGTCACAACCTCTGATTCACGGTGTTCAAATTTGCGCACACTTACCACGAATAAGTGCTTTGAGTGAACTGACGATAAGAATGACGAACAAGACTGCCATAAATAATCAAAAAGACACCCGTTCCTACTGTAACAAAAAATCCAGAGGCACCGATACTACCATCCATATACCACAAAATCGAAGCAAAAAGTGGGAAAAGTGAAAAAATACATAATCCGATTCCTGCAATCAACGAGAAGCCAAAACTTCGCTGATACGCTTCTTCTTTTTCTTTTGCTTCTGCTAATACTTTTTCAGGTATTTTTCTATTATACAAAAAGTGATTTAAGCGTGTGATTTTCATACCAGAAGCGATGAAAAAACCGACAGCTAATGCTATACCGAAAATCAGACAAGAAACACCCATGAATGCATAGCCTGTTGAACAGAAGAACAGAAATCCTGCAAAGGATAAACAAGTGAATAGGACACCTGACGCTACTTGAAGACTTGCTAATCTGTATTCTTTCCAGTAGTTTTCCGCTTCGCTTAAATAAATCGAAGCTGAATTTAATTCTGTCTCGGAACTTGGATTTTCTTTTTTGACATCTAATTCTTCTAATAATTCGTCGATTGAACCAAATGTCGAGATGACTGTACCAATGGCCTCTTGTTCATTTTTCCCTTCTCCCATTAATTCATGATAATGATCTTCCATATTTGCCAACAGATCAGCTTTCAGCTTTTCTATCTCGGTACTTCGGGGTACTCCGATAAAAAGACTTTCTAAATAATTACGGATTGTATCCATTTACTTTCCCTCCAAAAATTGATCGACCACGTCTTTCGTCGTCAGCCACTCTTGCTTTTTTTCTTCTAAAAGATTACGTCCTATTTCAGTGATTTTATAATATGTCCGTTTTTTTCCATGGGTCACTTCACCAGGGTACGAAACAATCAATTGATTCTTTTCTAAACGGGCAAAAACGGAGTAAAGTGTCGTCTCTTTGATTACATAGGAATCATTTGTCCTCTCACGAATCGTTTTAGAAATTTCGTATCCATAAGAATCGTTTTTGTTAAGGATCGATAAAATAATCGCATCATTGTATCCGCGTATTCCATCACTTGAAATCATGTTCTCTCCTCCATATTACTCCATCTGTCGTTGTAATCAGCATAGCATGATTACTTCATCAGGTAAAGTAATTTTTTGCAAAAAATAAAAAGGAACAGAAAGCAAAAGAAGCGTTATGCTTTTTTGCTTTCTGTTCCCTTAATTTATTTATTTTACAACCATGACGTTACATGATGCGTGGTTGACTACATAGGAAGTAGTGGAGCCTACTAGTGCACGTTCTACCGCATTCAGACCTGTCGCCCCCATGACAATCAGATCGATTGGTTCTTTCGATTCATGGAAATTAGCGATCAATGTCTTTGGATAACCGTAAAGAACATATGTCTTGATATCTGTCAGGCCTTTTTCGATTGCCAAATTTCGATGTTCTTTCATCTGGTTTTCCGCAACCTCATCCAATTCTTCCTGCAAGCTTGTTGTAACAAATGCAAAATCACCAAAGTAATTGCCGGTTACTTCATTAACATACAGGATGTGCAACGTTGCTTGATTTCGTTTGGCAATCGTGATTGCCTCAAGAAATGCTTTTTCTGCCTTTTCAGAACCATCAATTGCTACTAAAATATTACGATAAGTGTCTACCATTGTAAACGCCTCCTTCACTGTTAGTGTAGCACGATTACAGTGTTAGGACAAACATTTTGTGAACGTTTTATCTAAAAATATCAGGCATCAAATCCGTTTTTTTCGGAGACCGTTTTAAACCAGCGACCTGACTTTTTGATCGTGCGTTTGCCGTCTTGTGCCAAATCAACAGCGATAAAGCCATAGCGATTTTTGTAGGCATTTGTCCATGACCAGTTGTCCATACATGTCCACATGTGGTAACCCACACAATTCGTTCCTTCTTGGATTGCTTGATGGACATATTTCAAATGATCCGTCACAAATTCGATCCGATAATCATCTTCAATAATGCCTTCGCTGTTAACAAATCGTTCTTCTCCTTCGACCCCCATCCCATTTTCAGAAATATAGCATTTGATATTACCATAATTCTCTCTTGTATTCGTTAAAATATCATAGATGCCTTTTTCGTAAATTTCCCATCCACGATATGCATTCATTTTTTTATTGGGCATGTCGTAATTATCAAAATAATCATCTGGCATGGGGCTATGTTCGTGATCGATTGGTGTTTCTTTTGCTTTGATCCGACGAGGCTGATAATAATTGATTCCTAACAGGTCAATCGTGTTTTCTCTGATGAGTTCTAAGTCTCCTCCATGAATGTCAGGCATTATACCCAATGTTTTGACAATCTCGATCAACTCTTGTGGAAACTCGCCTTTCACTGCAGGATCAAGGAACGATCTGTTGAAGAATGCATCCGCGATTTGCGCTGCTTTTACATCTTCTGGGTTCGTTTCATCTCTCGGATAACTTGGTGTCAGATTCAAGATGATTCCGATTTCACCATCATGACCGCCTTCGTGGTAGGCTTTGATTGCCTTTGCACTTGCTAAATTCTCATGATAGCCTACTTGGACCGCTTCTTTCATATTGATATGGTTTGGATAGTGGAATTGATACAAGTAGCCTCCTTCTACAGGTACGATTGGCTCGTTATGAGTAAACCATTTTTTGACTAGATCTCCAAACAATTCAAAACATGCGGCTGCATAAGAAACATAAGCGTCAACCGTTTCTCTTGATAACCATCCGCCTTTTTCTTGCAAGGACAGTGGCATATCAAAATGATAAAGATTCACAAAAGGCTCGATACCATTGTTCAGCAATTCAGTAAAATAATCTCGATAAAAAGAAACAGCTTTTTGATTGATTTCACCTGTCCCTTCCGGAATCAAACGACTCCATTGGATAGATGTACGAAATGTGTTATGGCCAGTTTCTTTCATTAACTGAACATCTTCTTTGTATTTTGTGTAAACTTGCGAAGTTTTTTCAGGTCCTACTTGATCAAAGAATTTTTCAGGCTCTAATGCATACCAATGATCCCAAATATTTTCTCCTTTCCCGTCATTACTTACTCTTCCTTCCGTTTGCGGTCCGCTAGCAGCAGAACCCCACCAAAAATTTTCTGGAAATGTATAGGTTTTCATTTTTTTACTTCCTCTCTTTTCTTCTTGATATCGTAATCATAACGAACCCATAAAAATAAATCAATACTTTTTATAAAAATGACTAGACATTTAAAATATTCGGCGTTATACTTTGTATGTAATCGATTGCAAATAAATTTGAGGTGAATAAAAATGAACGGTTTTATGGACAAGCTTTCTGAGAAAATCATGCCCTTAGCTAATTTATTAGGGCAAAATCGTTACCTTACAGTTTTACGGGATGCGTTTATGCTTTCCTTCCCTTTAACGATGTTCGGTTCGATCGTTGTCGTTATCAATAACTTGCCTTTTTTCAGTGACGCAACAAAGGGAACTTTATCGAACTTATTCGGTAATGGGCAAAATGCAACAATGAGCATCATGTCGGTTTTTGTTACTTTTGGTATCGGCTATTATTTATCAAAATCTTATGACGTTGAAGGTATTTTCGGTGGTGCCGTGTCTTTTGCCAGCTTCTTGATTCTTACTCCTTTTGCAATGAAAACCGTTGGCGGTGAAGATGTAACTGGTGTTCTTTCACTTGATCGTCTTGGCGCAAAAGGAATGTTCATTGGAATGATCGCTGCTTTCTTGGCTGGAGAAATTTACTGCAGAATCACGAAACGCGGCTGGCAGATCAAAATGCCTGATGGAGTTCCACCTGCAGTAACAAAATCATTTGCCGCTTTGATCCCTGCTGTAGTGACACTAACTGTTTTCTTAGTAATCAACGCTGTGATGACTGGTATTTTCAATGCTAACTTACATGATGTCGTTTATGAAGTGATCCAAAAACCATTAACTGGTTTGGGAAGTAGTTTACCTGCAACATTGATTGCTTTGTTCTTTGTCCAATTCTTATGGTTCTTCGGACTTCACGGACAAATCATCGTCAACTCTGTAATGGACCCAATCTGGAATACACTGATGCTTGATAACTTAGAAGCTTATCAACATGGAAAAGAATTACCACACATCATCACAAAACCATTCATGGAAACCTTCACTGTTGGTATTGGTGGCTCTGGAATGACTTTAGCTGTCGTTTTATTGATGGCCTTTGTTCTTAAAAAGAAACAGTATCGTGATGTTGGTCGATTAGCTTTAGCACCTGGTATTTTCAATGTAAATGAACCAGCAATCTTTGGTCTTCCAATCGTATTGAATGCAACAATCCTTATTCCTTGGGTCGTGGCACCTCTAATCGTAACCACGTTCAATTATTTGGTAATGGCTGCTGGACTTGTCCCTGCACCAACTGGCGTCTCTGTTCCATGGACTGTGCCAATCATTGCAAGCGGCGTCTTAGCAACAAATTCATGGCTTGGTGGTATGCTGCAAGTCATCGACTTTGTCATCGTTGCCTTTATCTGGTACCCGTTCTTGAAAGTCTTGGATAAACAACCAGATTTAGATATTGCTTAATGGATCATTAAGGGGATATGACAAGAAACTTGTCATATCCTCTTTTTTCGAATAAACAATGTTTCAGATGCTACTTCGAGTTGTCGGAAGCATAATCTTTCGTTATACTCTAGAAGAGGTGAATAACGTGCCAAAATACGAAGAAATCGCAAATATTTTAAGGGAACGAATCCGTTCAAAAGAGTATCCTCCCGATAGTTTTTTGCCTAACCAAGTGGACTTGGTAAAAGAATTTGGTGCGAGCCGGATGACAATCAAAAAAGCCATCAATATCTTAGCGATGGAAGGACTTGTCTATTCGCAGCGAGGATCAGGAACGAAAATCTTGAATCATCCATTCATGCAAAAAGACACATCGCCCGCTAACGAGTATGAAGGTTTGAGTCTCCAAATGAAACGCAGACATCGTTCTTTGAAGAGTCAAATCATTCATTTTGACGTTGAATTCCCTGATCAATATATCCAAGAACGATTGATGATCGATGCCGAGCAACCTGTCTACAATATTCACCGGTTAAGGATCTTAGATGGCGAGCCTTATGTTTTAGAGCATACCTTTATGCCAGTCCATCTTGTGCCGGGTTTAAAAAAAGAACATTTGTTAGCCTCTATCTATGATCATCTTCATCAAGAATTGAATGTCCATTTTGCAGGGGCTTATCGTGCTATTTCTGCAGATAAAAGTGATGAATATGATCAGCAATATTTGAACTGTGCAGAAAACGATCCTGTACTGGAAGTTCAGCAAGTCGTCTATCTCAAAGATGGACAGCCGATTGAATATTCTTCCAGCCGAAACCGATTTGATGTTCGGAACTATTCTGTGCTGGATGTGCGTTCAACTTAACCAAAGAGGTTGTGGAAAAGCCGCTTAGTTTCGAGTCGATTGATTGTCACAGATACAATCTTTTGAATAACATTTACCAAGTACTTTCAGAAGCTCGTTTCCATCTAATCATAAAAAGACTTATGACCACCCGTAATGATTCTAAAGTTAGCTTTTTAAAGCTAGTTTTTTTGAAATCAATACAGCTAGTCGTAAGTCTTTTTATTTTATTGATCCGTTCCTCCTCTTTTCCATTCTTGATTCCTTTCTGATACTTTAGAAGACAAATTAATTGCAAAATAGAGATGCACCCTCTATACTATGTCTAAATCAGCTACTTACTTTTTGTAAGTTAACAGGAGGAAATTTATCATGGATACACAAATCAGAGGAATTCACCACGTCACAGCAATGACATCTAGCGCTACAAAAATCTACCGCTTTTTTACAGATATTTTAGGAATGCGCTTAATCAAAAAAACCGTTAACCAAGATGACATCGAAACTTACCATCTCTACTTTACAGACGATACTGGTGCGCCAGGAACAGATATGACTTTCTTTGATTTTCCAAATCAGCCAAAAGGAAAAAAAGGAACAGATACGATCTCTCGTGCTTCTTTCCGTGTGCCAAGTGACGCTGCATTAGACTTTTGGTTGGAACGTTTTGAAAAATATGACGTTACTCATTCAGCAATCAATGAACGTTTCGGCAAAAAATATATCGAGTTTGAAGATTTCGACAATCAATATTATCAATTGATCTCTGACGAAAACAATCAAGGTGTAGCAGCTGGCATTCCTTGGAAAAACAGCAATGTACCGACAGAATTTGCGATCACAGGACTTGGACCTGTCTTTGTCCGTGTCAGTCAATTAGAGCATATCCGCTTGATTCTTGAAAAAATCTTAGGATTCAAAGAAACAGACCATTCAGGAGATTTCTACTTATTTGAAATCGGTGAAGGCGGAAATGGTGCAAGCATCATTATTGAACATCGGACAGACTTGCCAAAAGCAATCGAAGGATTTGGAAATATCCATCACTTAGCATTGCGTGTAGCAGACAAAGAAGCATTAGAATACTGGATTCAAGTAATCAATAAGATCGAATTGCCAAATTCTGGTTTCGTCGATCGTTTCTATTTCCAATCTGAGTACTTCCTAGCCGCTCATCACGTACTGTTTGAATTAGCAACTGATGGTCCTGGATTCCTTGAAGATGAACCAGCAGAATCCGCTGGAGAAAAACTATCTCTTCCTCCATTCTTAGAAGAACGTCGTGAAGCCATTGAAGCCTATGTCCGTCCTTTCGATACAAGTGATGCAAATAAAAAACGTGAATAATCTCTTCATGCTACTTCATTTGCATCTATAGAAACAGAAAAGAGGGAACAAAATGTCCTACATTTTTGAAAAAGGAACAAGTGGCAAGCATTTGATCTTGCTTCATGGCACAGGTGGCGACGAACATTCTTTACTGGATATCGCTCACTTTCTTGCACCAAACAGTACGTTGCTTTCTTTTCGCGGCACGATCCAAGAAGATGGGATGAATCGTTTTTTCAAGCGTAATGGATTGAATCAATTCGACCTGGACAGTTTGGAAAAAGAAACAGATAAGCTCCATGAAAAAATCAAAGATATCAGCGAAAAAGAACAGATACCGTTAAATGATTGGTTGCTTGTCGGCTATTCAAATGGCGCAAACATCGCTGCTCATTTATTATTGGAGCGTGAGACCAAGCTAAATAAAGGGTTGTTTTTCCATCCGATGTCTCTAGGTGTTCATCAAAGCCGTTCCACATTAGAGGATAAAACCGTCTGGCTTTCTTATGGTGATAACGATCCAATCGTTTCCCCTGCTTCCTTTAAAGAATTGTCCGATCAATTCGAAACGCGCCAAGCAAATGTGACTATTCAGCTAACTGTAACAGGTCATCAGTTGACGATGGACGAAATCGAGCAAGTGAGGGAATGGACAGAGCGTCTTCTAACTAAATAAAAGAAAAGAACTACGACTTACATGACACAACCTGAAGCAGATATCAATCTGGATCATAGTGTGTGAAAGTCGTAGTTTTTTTGTCAGATAGGTTAGTCTCCGCTAGCTGTAATAACAGATTTATTATAAATAGCCGTTTTATGTTTCAAATCTTCCAATCTGCCGATTTTCTCACCTTTCGAATAAAATCCATCAGTAATCCCTAGTGCTTGGAAAATCGTCTGTTTATAAGCGATTTCTGCATTCCATTCGACTGTATCAAGGATTTGCAGTGCTTTATGGATGGCTTCGATTCCTGATTCTCCACCTGTGTTGATCAATACGCCATGTGAATTGAGTAATAACATATGGGGCAATTCTAAATCATGTGTTTTTACGTAATCGCTTGTCAATTCAGCAAGTTCTTCAGAGCAATTAGGCTCAAAGTCCATGACAGGAATCTCTTTTACTTTAGCTGTGGCTTCAGTCAAATTAGGCATAGGCAAACCAGTGGTCGCCCAGAACATTGCATTAGGAGCATGAGCATGCAAAACAGCTTTGATAGATGGATTAGTCTCATACATCGCTTCATGCATATTGATCTCCCGAGTTAATTTTCCAACACCATCGATGATTTTTCGTGTTCCCGGTTCTACTACTAGAACTTGTGCAGGAGAAATTTCTCCAAGATAGGCTTCTGACATCATGGTCGGTGTCATGATGATGTAGTCTTTTCCTTGATCATCAGTGGTTTTAAAGGAAAAATTCCCTCCTGCGACATTTGTATTTTTCCTTTCGAAAATCACTCTTACGATACGTGCCATGTCCTGTCGTTCTCTCTCAAATAACATACGTCCATCTGACATAATGACCCCTCCATTATCTTTTTATAAAACTTTTTTCTCTCAATATTTCTTTGGTAGCTTCTTTTATTTTCATTGATTCTTCTATTTTCTGTTTTCTTTTTTCATCGTACTCTCTGAATAAAACGTGATTTCCATATTTATAGATCACTAGTGCGAAAAAAATGACCAATAGATTGATGATGATATTCTGAGTAAAGAGTCCATATAGAAATAGCAGAAGTGTACCACAAAGAGCTATCGTCCATTTTAATTTTTCTATCTCTTCCCTTTTCATCACTTTCCCACCATTCCGATGCTATTTTTGTAGTTCAGCATAACGTTCGCTCGGGACTTTCGCTTTTATCATATATTTATAAAGTAGAACAAACAGTCCTAGAAAAATTACGCATCCTACAATAGCGAGAATATTTCTATTAAATGCCTCCGCAAATAAAACCCTGAACTCCGGCCCTTCTATTGATGACCATGTGATCAACTGTCCTTTCTTGATTCCCTCGACTGCTCCGCTTTTTTCTGCTAAATCACTGAGTATTGGCGCAAGATAAGTGGCACCGTACAAATAAATAGGCATCGTGAGGATTCCCAGGATCAGCATACGAGCCAAGTTTCCTCCTGTTAGAAGCAATCCGCCGACCGCAATCGAATAGTTGATGATCCCTGCTAATGGTAATACTTGGTTTCCTGGCAAAATAATGGCATAACCGATAAACACAGGAACAAGTAAAATAGCAGTAACCCAAATCTCTGAACGACCAGCTAATATCGGCCAGTCCAATCCAATATATACTTCACGATCCTTAAATCGCTTTTTCATAAATTCTGACATCGCGTCTGCTAAAGGAGACAAAGATTGCATGAACATTTTAGAGATCATAGGAAACAAACTTAATGCTGTAGCTGTTTGGATCGCTAGATTAAGAGAACCTGAAACACCGTACGCAGCAGCAAAGCCAAGTCCCAAGCCAATAATGAACCCCATTACAGAGTTTTCAGAGAAGATCCCAATTTTCTTCTTCAATGCATTCGTATCCGCTCGTTTATTTAATGCAGGTATTTTATCCATGATCATATTGAAAGGGAGCAACAAGACAGCGGCAGATGTCATAAAATGAGTCACTGTTACTAATGGAATCCCTGTGAGATCTTGTATATGCTTCTGAAACATATCACCAAGCTTTAATTCCAATATGACTTGAACCATTGCTGTAAGAAAGCCTGCAGCCAAACTACCAGAAACATAATAAACTAAATAAGCAGTTAAAGCTTTCCCCCAAACATTCCACATATCAACATTTAACGTCTTCGTCCAATTAAAAAGTAACAGTACAAAATTGACCCCAATCGTTACTGCAAAGAATATAAAAGCATAACTCCACGACCATGTGATGCTTGCTGCACCTGTCCACCCAAGATCAAGTGCAGGCAAACTGATTCCCGTATTTTTAGCCAATGCTTCTGATGCTGGACTTACTGCGTTAGACATATAGCCAATGACCATAGACATCCCGCTAAAAGCGATCCCTAAAGTCAATGCAGACATGAATGCTTTTTTAAATTTCATCCCTGCCAATAATCCAAGTATCAAAATAATCAGGGGAACAAAAATGGCTGATCCTAAGTTCAAAACATAATTGATAATGGTTTGGAAAACTTCCATAAATAAACCTTCTTTCTTTCGAAATATAGTAGATAAAACCATGAACCAACTTTTTTATCCGACAATCATTCTTTACTGTATTAACTCTTTGATACTGTCATAAATAGGTTCTACGCCCATTCCAGTTAAAAATGGAATTCCTGGAAATACTTCAATACCTAAATCTTTTGCTTGTTCCAGGACTTCATCATCCGGCTGTGCGACATACACATAGATTCCAGCAGTAGGAAGCTCATTTTGGATCGATTTGTAATCAACTGCTTCTACAGGAAATGTAATGCCATCATCTTCTAACATACTTTGGATCTTACTCGCGATCGTCTGACTCGTTGCTACTCCACTTCCACATGCGACAATTAACCGATTCTTCATTTTTCTTCCTCCTAAATATAATTTGTAATAAGTTCGTATATTTTTTGCGGTGTTTTTTGTTTCTTATAATTTTCCACGAATGTTTCATCCATGAATAAATTCATAAACGTTTGAAGTAATCCTACTTGTTCTTTTGGTTCTTTGATTCCTAAAAAAAATAGATTTTCTACAATCATTTCCTGATTATCCCCCATTTGATAAAAATAAATTGGGTTCTTCAGCTGCATAACAAAAACGAATGGCTTTTCGACATATTCACATTCCGAATGTGGCAGTGCGATATTTAAATACTTAGTAATCAATCCTGTAGGAAATTCTCTTTCTCTTGCAATCAGTCCATTCAAATAATTCTCATTGACGTACCCCATTTTTTCTAATCGTTGGGCAGCTATTAAAAAAGCTTCTTCTTTATTTTTTACGTCTACCGTTAATTGAATCAGACTAGGAACAAACATCTCTTTATATTCCATTTCTCCACCCTCTTTTTGATTAAGTTTGTTAATTTCATGTTCTACTAAGTTCATCTTTGTTTACAAGAACATTATATTTCTGTTAGTTCGTTTTGTCAACGCTTTCAAAAGAAATTTATTTTGTTAAATTTGATCTACTTGAAAATAAAATCGTTTATCTATATAATTAAGAAGAACAAAGTCGAACAAAACTTGGCTTTTATGTTAAAGGAGTAATTCATATGTTGAAAAAAGAAAGACAAGAACAAATCATTACATTATTAGAGAAAGATTTTTATTTAACTAATTCAGAAATCGCTAACAAATTAGGCGTATCAGAAATGACCATACGCCGAGATGTCACTGAATTAGCAAAAAAAAATAAAGTAAAAAAGCTGTATGGTGGCGTTGAACGAAAGGAACCTTATAATCGAGAACTATCGACTCAAGAAAAGATTGATACGAATGTAGCCGAAAAAAAATATATTGGCCAAGTCATGAACAGTATAATTCCGGATCATTCTACTATTTATGTAGGCGCCGGTACAACGATCCTGTATGCACTTCCTTTCATTCAAAAGAAAAATCTATTTGTAATTACAAATAGTTTGATTGCTTTCAACTATTTGAAGAATCATACTAGTTATCGGATTTTACTTACTGGTGGCGAATTTTCTCCTATTACAGAAGAGTTCATTGGGGAAGTTGCAGAAAGATCTTTTGAAAGTTTGAATGTCGATATCTCTTTCGCTGCAACAAATGGAATATTTGAAAACAATGTCACAACTGCTCAATTTATTGAAGGAAATATTCAAAATGCAGCGCTCAATGCAGCAAAAATCAAATGTATTGTTGCAGATTATTCAAAATTAAATAAATCAGATGTCTATACTTTTAGAAAATTAACCGATTTTGATTATCTAATAACCGATAATCATTTATCAGAACAAGATTTCCATCATTATTCAAAATACTTAACCATATTAAAGGAGCCAAAAAATGATACTGACAATCACGATGAACCCATCCATTGATTCCATTTATTTTACAAAACACTTTGAATTAGGTACGATGACACGCTTTGCTTCTCCGGTACGCTATGTAGGCGGCAAGGGAATCAATTGCGGACGAGCTTCTGCTTTACTAGGTTCATCAGTCATTTTAACAGGGTTTTTGGGCGGTTATTTTGGCGGTATGATTCAAGATATGCTACAAAATGAAAATCTGTTTGATTTGCATTTTTTACCTATTGCAGAAGAATCAAGAGGTGCCGTCACCATCATGCATGATGGTGAAACGCAGACAGAACTTGTGGAAGCTGGTCCTAAAATAGCAGATGCTACTATCAAAAAATTAATGAATGATATCAAACAAATCAGTAAAAATAATTACCTTTCAGTCATTACAATAAATGGTTCTGTCAACAATCAAGACCCCTTTTTGTATGCTAAATTATTACAATATATCAAAGAACAAATAGATCCTTCCACCTATATATTAATGGATATATCTGGACAACATCTCCGTGAAGTCTTAGCAAGTAAGTATAAACCGATGTTCATCAAACCTAATATCCATGAGTTTTCAGATATCATCCATCAAAAAATCACTCAAAAAAGCGACATAAAACACCATCTAAAAACAAATCCACTATTTAAAGATATCGATGTCATCATGGTTTCTTGCGGCTCGTATGGTGCAGTAGTCAAAGTAAAAGAAGAATTTTGGAATGTTGAAATCCCTAAGATCCCTATCACGAATACAACAGGCTCTGGGGATGCCACTGTTGGAGGTTTTGCTCATTCATTAGAACAGAATTATCCTTTAAAAGAATGTGTAAGGTATGCAATGGCTTGCGGCATGTCGAATGCACAGCAATCAGAAGTCGGGAAAGTTATCCCAGCTGATGTAAAAAATTTAGCAAAAAATATTAAAATCACAGAAATGAAATAAATAGTACAAAGTAAATAATTGTTTATATGAAATGAGATACAAAGAGACTGTGACAAAAAATGTACCGACCCCCAAAAGTTAGACCAAAAAATCTAACTTTTTGGGGTCACTACAGTGTCACAGTTCTTTTTTTCGAATAAAC
>NZ_BJLL01000067.1:0-13847 GCF_007996925.1 Enterococcus sp. NBRC 3427
AACAATAGAAAAAATAATTAAAGTAGGCTCTTTCCGTTTCTACCTCTTCACAGGGATAAATCGCTGAAAAAGAAGTAAAGCATTCTGAATAATCATGTGTACGCTGCAACAAATCCATTAATTCAGTAATTTCAGGAGAAATTTTCGAAAAACGTGCCTGTTGTCTGTTACGACATATGAATAAAGCAAGTAACAAATAGATGTTTTTTTCTTGTTTTGGATTTTTTTCTCTGTGCTCATCCTTACTTTTCTTTTTTAGTGTATTTAATTCAAGAGAGGAAAACGGCCAATCGTCTCCTTCGAATGTATCTGAAAGAAAAAAATAAAGATATAGGCGGATAGATAATTCGTTTCCTTCAAGAACACAGCAGTTTTGTACAGATACGATCCTTAAATGGAATTTATTTAAGGAATGATTGAGCTGTTTTGTCAGCTTTTCTAGATAGGAGGGCGATATATAAAGTTGTTCAAGTAAATACTTTTTTGGTACAGCAGATTGTGGATAATTAATCAGCAGCATTAAATAATTAAAACGATTGGATTCTTTTAGGTAGCATAATCTTAACTTATAAAAAACAGCTAGCTTTTTAGGCTGATCGGTTTCTTTAGTGTGGATCTCTCCTTTATGGTTAGAATAAATAAATTCCTCCATCAATAAAAATTGCTTGAGCGAAAAATTTACTTTCCGAATCAACTCTTTGATTGTCCGTTTTGGAATATGCAATTCATTGGCTAATTCCTGTAAAGAACAATTGTTTTTTTGAATGACCCTGTGCAGAACAAGCAACTCTTTTTTTCTTGCTTCAATTAACATAATAGCCTCCTTTTATTCTGTTTTTGTATATAGTTAGACAAAAACTGTGAGTGGAAAGTCATTTCAGTGTGTGTTATTCTCACAGAGTACCGCCTTTTGTTTGTATATATTGTTATTTAAATCTTGTTATCACCTTGTTTATTCTATTGTTTATTTCATAAGGTATTTTGTCAAGATTTTCTTGTTTAAGAAGTAAATATACTTGATTTTTAATGGATATATCTAAAGTGATTTTGAAGGTTATCAGTAATTATTTCACTGTTTTTTTAATTTTATATGTTATTTATTAAAGGGTAGATGAAGAGGGACGGAGGGAAGAACGATGGGGAGAGTAACAAATTATAGTAAAGAATATTTGCTGTTCAAAAGTATGGTATATGTGGAAGAATATGGAATGAAGTCAATTACTGCAAGAGATCTGGCGGATTTCTGTGGGTGCTCTACATATCCGATTTATACACATTTCAAATCGATCAGCGGGTTAAAGGAGAAAATATTAGAAGAAATCACTGTTTGCTTTGAACGATACTTAGCTGAATGCAATTCCAATGATGTTCTAAGCACAGTCTACTTGCTGAAAGATTTTTTTTCTATCCATGAAAGTATCCGTGGAATCATTGCAAAATCTGAATTAGACATGAATTCGCTATTTAAACGGCCATTTTTCTCATACATCAAAAGCCACACGAAAATCAAAGAAGAAAAGTTGCTTGAATTGCTTTGGCTTAATGCATTGGGAAGTTTGAGCTCAGATAATTTTTCTCAAGATTTTTTTGAAACGATGAACGCTGTTTGGGATAAAAACGAGGTGACGGATGAATACTTGGAAAGTATCTTAAAGGAACAGTTATCTTAGGCAGCAACATGAAAAAGTAGATCATCCACCTTTATTTTTCGTAAAAAAGATTGTAAAATGTCTAACGAAACATTTGAATGAAGGAGGAAGCTACAACGTTACCACAGCAATTTATCAAAAAATATCGTCTTCTTTTAGGCGAAGAATCAACTGAATTTTTTTGTGCCCTTGAGCAAGGAAGCGCAAAAAAAGGATTTCGGTGGAACCCACTAAAACCGGCAGGATTGGCTATGGTTCAAACTTACCATAGCGAAGAATTGCAACCCGCTCCCTACAGCAATGAGGGATTTCTTGGCACTGTGAATGGAAAGTCTTTCCTCCATCAAGCTGGGTACGAATATAGCCAAGAACCAAGTGCAATGATCGTTGGAACAGCTGCTGCAGCAAAACCCGGAGAAAAAGTGCTGGATTTGTGTGCGGCTCCCGGCGGTAAATCGACCCAATTAGCTGCTCAAATGAGAGGCAAAGGGTTATTAGTATCAAATGAGATATTTCCGAAACGCGCGAAGATCCTATCAGAAAATATAGAACGATGGGGAGTTTCGAACGCAATAGTGACAAACCATGCACCTGCAGAGCTTGTGCCTCATTTTTCCGGTTTTTTTGATCGAATCGTGGTTGATGCGCCTTGTTCAGGGGAAGGGATGTTCAGAAAAGACCCGAATGCAGTAAAAGAGTGGACAGAAGAATCTCCGCTACACTGTCAAAAACGTCAGCAAGAGATTTTGTCTTCAGCAATAAAGATGCTAAAACATGAAGGGCAGCTGATCTACTCTACCTGTACGTTTGCACCAGAAGAAAATGAAGAGATTATTAGCTGGCTTGTAGAAAATTATCCAGTAACAATTGAAGAAATCCCTTTGTCTCAAACCGTTAGTTCAGGACGTCCTGAATGGGGAAGCGTAGATGGTTTGGACAAAACAGTGCGTATATGGCCTCATGAAAATCAAGGAGAAGGGCATTTTGTCGCGAAGTTGACTTTTCATGGACAAAACCCGACGCGGAAAGAAAAGAAAGTACGTAAGAAACGGAAAGAACAATTGACAAAAGAACAGGAAAAACTTTGGACGGAATTTTCAATGGATTTCCATTATGAAATCACTGGGAGACTTTTAGTGTTCAACGATCATCTTTGGGAAGTTCCTGAGTTGCTCCCTTCTCTTGATGGTTTGAAGGTCATGCGTACAGGTTTGCATTTAGGAGATTTCAAAAAGAATCGATTTGAACCTAGCTATGCCTTAGCACTTGCTATGAAAAAGACAGAAAACATCCCTTGTCTGTCGATCACTCAAAAGGAATGGCAGTCTTACACAGCAGGAGAAACATTTCAACGTGATGGGAATCAAGGATGGGTTTTATTAGTATTGGATAAGATACCTGTCGGTTTTGGTAAACAAGTAAAAGGAACAGTAAAGAACTTTTTTCCTAAAGGATTAAGATTTCGCTGATTTTGATGAGTGGATTAGTTCGTTTATTTTTTTGTCTATGCTATGATTGAAGTAGATAAAAAGGAGCTGATACTTATGAAAACATCAACAAAAGTAACAATTGGATTAAGCGTAGCAGCCGCTGCCAGTGTAGCGACAGCAGTCGTCGTATCGGGAAAAGTAATGGAAAAGATCCATCATATGACTACTCGGACAAAAGTAAAAAAATTCGTCCATGACAAATTCGATGGAAATGAAAAATTGATGGAAATCGTAGATGATCTGTCAGATAGTGACTTGGATTCTTTGATGGGGATGTTAGCAAAAATAAAATCAGGAAAAAAGAAAATCTCTGTTTACGGTGATTCCATCAAAGACTCAACCGAAGACGTAAAAGATCGGCTTATGCATTTTGTTGAAAAAATGATTTAAGAGAAACTAGCTTTTGAACACTATTCATTCGAAATAAGGGGTTATGACAAAATTTTTGTCATAACCCCTTTAACTTATTTTTAATCATGCTCATGAAGCAATAAAAGGTAGCAAAACAGTAAATCATTGGCTTTTTTTAGATTGAAACCTGATTGTTCTTGAAATTTTTCGATTCGATATTTTAGCGTATTCCGATGAAGAAACAGTGTTTTTGCAGCAGAGCTGACATTACCTAATTCATTCCATAATTCTTGAATGATCTCTTCCATTTCATTTTGTTTGATCAGTTCTATGTAACTTTTGATCAACGCACTATCTTTCATGACATCTTTTGTATAGTAATGTAAAGCAACATCTTGCATAGAAAAAGTACGGCTGTGAGTATAGAGATTGTTTTGCTCTGTTAAAAAAATTCTTCTTTCTTCAGCAAACAAAGGGACAAGGTCGCTACCTGGTGAATGAAAAGAACCAACGAATACAGACGTTGTCGTATCAAAATCAGCATCTAAAGATAGAAAAATACCATTGATCTCAGCAGCATCAAGATAATCACAATTTTTTTGTTCGATCAAGAGAGCATCAGTATCTGTATAAAAAAAGAAATCAGCAGAATAGCGAAATAATTCCAAAATAGTATCTTGCCATTCTTTTTTTAAGAATTCTCCTTTCGATTCGACGTGAAGCTGAATCAAACGAAAGCTTTTTTCTTGGATGCAAGAAGCATCTTTAAAAAGATAGTGATACCATGGATGCTTTTTTTGATCGCTGACTATAGGGAATAACGCTTTCAAAAGACTAGTTTCTTGTTGGGATAGTGAATCGCTTTTAATCCAAATAAAAGCATCATCAACTGCAAAAGAAAGGATATCAGCTTCTGATGCTGGACAGTTTTTTTTCTGTGCTTGTGGGTAAAGAGCAAGTAATTTATTCATTTTCATCTTGTTCACCTCTTGTATTTATTTTACCATAGAAAAAAAAGTTAGTTACAGCCTTTTTGTCATATGCTAAAGTAAAACAAGAAAAAACAAAGGCAGGGAAGGATAATTGGTTAATACAAATCTTGATGCAGTAGATAAAGAAAAATGGATGCGCCTTGCATTGGCAGAAGCAAAAAAAGCAGAAGTGCTCCATGAAGTTCCGATTGGAGCAGTGGTTGTATTAGAGGGAGAAGTGATTGGAAAAGGATATAACCTTAGAGAAACGACACAAGATGCTACTACACATGCAGAAATGCTTGCAATCAAGGAAGCCTGTGAAAAAGTTGGAAGTTGGCGCTTAGAAAATGCGTCGCTTTTTGTTACCTTGGAACCTTGCCCTATGTGCAGTGGCGCGATGATTTTGTCTCGTGTAGCAGAAGTTTATTTCGGTGCATATGACCCGAAAGGCGGAACAGCTGGCACTTTGATGAATCTTTTGGAAGACGAACGATTCAACCATCAAGCGTATGTAGAAGGTGGCATTTTAGAAGACGAATGCGGGAAGATTTTGACTGACTTTTTCCGAAAGCTGCGTCAGCGAAAAAAGAAATTAAAAAAAGACTGGTCAACGAATGAAAAATAAGGTATACTATTCTTTGCCGAAAGGCTAGGACAATGGTGGGCTTGTGAAGCGTGTCAGGTCTGGAAGGAAGCAGCACTAAGCAGGTTCCGCCATGTGTCTGATTATAATGAAACGACGACAGACTTTCGGGTCTGTTTTTTTTATTTCTAGAAATAATTAGGCTGTAAAACTGAATAGTTTTTCGTTCTTTTAGCCAGACTATTTTATCGAATATTATACTTATGTAATTTGCTTTGAGGCAGGGAAAGCGCTGAAATGGAGCTTGTTTCAATGGAAGAAAAAGCTGCCTGTGGTATGATGAAGATAAAGAGAGGCGAGAGGACACATGGAAAAAATAGTGATTTTACATACGAATGATCTGCATTCACATTTAGAAAATTGGCCAAGGATCAGAAGATTCTTAGATCAGCGTAAACGAGAAAACGAAAAGAAAGAAAATACGACAACGATTGCAGTCGATCTAGGTGATTTTGTGGATCGTTGGCATCCATTATCAGAGGCAACGAATGGACAGGCGAATATCTTGCTGATGAATGAAGTTGGTTATGATGCAGCGACGATAGGAAACAATGAAGGCGTAGGAAATTCCAAAGAAGATCTAAACCACTTATATGATCATGCTGAGTTTGATATCATCCTTGATAACTTGTTCGATAAAAATACGTTGCAGCCACCGATATGGACGAAACCGTATAAAATCATTACAACGAAACACCAGACAAAAATTGGCTTGATTGCATTTACTGCCCCGTTCCCGCTTACGTATAATCCAAATGGCTGGGACATACGCAATCCATATGATATTTTGCCGGAATTAGTCGAAGATTTACGTCCACAAGTGGATGTTTTAGTTTTGATGAGTCATCTCGGGATTCAAGATGATTTACAAATTGCAAAAGAAATACCAGCAATTGATGTTATTTTAGGTTCGCACACCCATCATTTATTCAGAGAAGGTCATGTAGTCAACGATGTCCAAATAGCAGCAGCTGGCAAATACGGTCAGTATGTAGGAGAAGTCCATTTAACCATCGATGAAGAAAAAAAAATCCTTAAGCATTCGGCCAAAGCCATCCCTACAGAAACAATGACAGCTTTTACAGAAGATGAACAAGAGGTAAACGGTTACTTAGAACAGGGGAATGAGCTGCTAAAAGAAAAAGAAGTAGCGGATTTGCCGTTTTCTTTAAGCCTAGATATCTTCAGTGAGCATTCGTTTATCCAAGTAGCCCTTGAGGCGGTGAAAGAACGAGGAAAGACGGACGCCGCAATATTAAACAGTGGTCTGTTTTTAACTGAAATTCCAAAAGGTCGGGTCAACCAGGATCAGCTTCACACGGCATTACCGCATCCAATGCACTTGCTGAATGTCACATTGGGTGGAAATGAGCTGATTCGTTTAGTTTTAGAAATAGAAAAAAATCGTCAGTTTTTACGTAACTATCCGATGAAGGGAATGGGATTTCGCGGCAAGATTTTTGGACAGATGGTCTATAATGGAATCACGTATGATTCTGTTAACCACCAAGTCTTTTGGAAGAACAAGCCAGTCGATCCGACTAAAAATTATACTTTTACTACCGTCGATCATCTAATGTTTGTCCCATTTTTTCCAACGATCGAAATTGTTGGAAAAAATGAATTTTTGTTTCCTGAATTTATCCGAAGCGTGGTAGGAGATTACTTGAAAGCTCACTACCCAATCAAATAAAAACAAGGTATAATAAAAAAGATAGGTGGTGAACGCATGTCTGCAAAACAAAATGAACAGCAGAACGTTGAGCATAAAACAGAAATTGCTAAGAAAAAATCATCAGCTGAACAGGAAACAACAGTCACAGAAGAATTGACAGCTGCTTTGGAAGAAATCGTCGAGGAGCCGAAAGCAGAAAAAGTCAAAGGTGAATTAGTGACGCTGTTAGATGACAGTAATTTTTTGGTAGGCGAAAGACATTATCGGCTTGTGTCCGATTATCGTGAAGGATTTAATGCAGAAAAACTGGGAGAACGATACAGTGATGTACTAGCCCGATATGATTATATCGTAGGAGATTGGGGTTATGAACAACTACGTTTAAAAGGATTCTTCCGAGCGGATAATCGACGGGCGCATCCGGATCAGCGAATTGATTCATTGGAAGACTATCTTTACGAATATTGCAATTTTGGTTGTGCGTATTTTGTCATCGAAAGAATCGGCGGTAAAAAAGAAAAGACAACTCAGCGCCGAAAAAAGAAAAAAAACCATAATCGTGCGTATATCGATGAGAAAAAAGGACCAGTCACATCTAATCGCAAAAAACCGGTTATTAAAAATCGAAAAACAGAGTCAGCAAAAACCTCTGAAAAAGTAAAAAAACAAGAACAATCTAATCAAGTGGAAAAAACAAAAACAGCATTTACGATAAGAAAAAGGGAAGAGTAGTGGATGAATGGACTATAAAGGATATTTAATTGATTTAGACGGGACGATTTACCGCGGGACGGAACCTATACCGGCAGGAAAACGGTTTGTGGAAGAATTACAAAAAAGAAAATTGCCTTTCTTATTTGTTACCAATAACACGACTAAGTCGCCAAAAACAGTGGCTAATCGTCTAGCAGATGAGTTTGACATTCATGTAGCACCAGAAACAGTTTATACAGCTACTTTGGCTACAATTGATTTCATGAAAACAGATGGAAAAGGAAAAAAAGTGTATGTTATCGGAGAAGCCGGATTGATTGACTTGATTTTAGCTGCCGGATTTACATGGGAAGAAGAGGTTCCTGACTATGTAGTAGTAGGGCTAGATAATTATTTGACCTATGAAAAAGTCGTCAAAGCAACTCTTGCTATTCAAAAAGGGGCTACTTTCATTGGAACGAATCCGGATAAGAATATCCCTACAGAACGAGGTCTTCTTCCTGGAGCAGGGTCAGTCATCTCTTTCGTCGAGACAGCAACCCAAACTCCACCAATTTATATCGGAAAACCAGAAGCAATCATTATGGATAAAGCCGTTGAAGTATTAGGTCTGCAAAAAGAAGAAGTAATCATGGTTGGAGATAACTATGAAACAGATATCCAAGCAGGGATACGTAATAATATCGATACTTTGCTCGTTTTATCAGGTTTCACAAAAGAAGAAGATGTACCTGGGCTGCCTATCCCAGCTACCTATGTGAAACGATCATTGGATGAATGGAGCTTCTAATATGAAAAATTCGAGATGGCGGTGGTTGGAATATGCCGGATTATTCAGCTTGTTTCTGACGCTGATCAGTTTGGCAGTGGGAGTGACGATCAATTTTCGACCGCTGTATGTATTTGATATCGGACATTTGCATATTTTGGATTATACTTCTTTAGACCAAGAGACATTACTGAAAAATTTTGATCACCTGATGAATTATCTTAATAATCCCTTCCAAACAGTCCTCAGTTTGCCGGACTTTCCAGTTTCTGCTAGCGGAGCTCATCATTTTTATGAAGTGAAAATTTTGTTTTTAGTGGATTATGCTGTATTTTTCATCACTCTGATCCCAAGTATTTTGTTTATCAGATATTTGCAAAAGAATGATCGTCTTTGGCGATTGATTCGTCCGTTTCAGATTGGCATGTTGCTGCCAGTTATTTTCGGTTTTTTCATGATGATTGGATTTGATCGCTTTTTTATCCTTTTTCATGAAACGTTTTTCAACAACGATGACTGGTTATTCGATCCTGTGACTGATCCAATCATCAATGTACTTCCAGAAGAATTTTTCATGCATAGCTTTATCTTGTTCTTTGTAGTATTAGAAGTATTTTTTGCTATTTTTCTTTTCTTAGGGAAAAATAGCTTGAAACAAACAAAAAAGAAAGAACTCGTCTAAATAGACGTTTTCTTTCTTTTTTTGATTTATTGAGTAAGTCGACTTCTTTTTTCTGGTTCTTTGTGTGCTAATCGACTGGCAGCAGCAGCGGCGATTGCTCCGACGATATCATCTAAGAAGGTATGGACATGAACGCCATCGTGGCTGTTTAGTTCTTTTAAAATACCAGGTTTCACTTTATCGATATAGCCATAGTTTGTAAAGCCAATCGTACCGTAAACATTCACGATTGATAAAGCTAAGATTTCATCGATACCATAAAGACCTTCGTCATCTTCGATAATGTGTTGCAACGGATCCATCAATCTTTTCTTTTCTGCTAATATATCTAATTGGATTCCGGTGATAATGGCGTTATGTACTTCACGTTTTGTTAATACGCTGTTGACACTTTCAGTACAATCTGCCAAAGTCAAATCAGAAATATAGTCTTTTTGTAAAAACATGACAAGTTGTGCGATATCTTCGATACTCACGCCACGTTCTTTCAATAGTTCTCTTGCTTTTTCTTCTAAAGTCTCAGTTTTGACGACCATATTATTGCTCCCCCTTTATTTTTCTTTCTCTATTTCATGTTAACGGAACATGAAAAAAATGCAAGAAACTGCTTTCGGATCTCGCTTGAAATGCAGAGGAATCTAAAAAATCAACTAGGACGAAGACTTTTATCATATAAGCTTGTGCTGTGACCAGGCTGAGTCCGTTCTTTTGGATTAATGTAGTGTAAAGCATTGTTCACTGCGGTAGGTGCTTCACCGAGCCCAGTAGCAATCAGTTTCACTTTTCCTTCATAGGTACAGATATCACCAGCTGCATAAACACCTGGAATAGAAGTAGACATATCTGATTTTACAGTGATGGCATTTCTGGTACTATCAAGTCCCCAAGAAGAGAGATGTTCTAAATTAGAAGTGAATCCATAATTGACGATCAGAGCATCAATCATCAAATCAATTGTTTCATCGCTCTTCACTTTTTTTAAGCGGATGTCTGACAGTTCTCCAGCGTTGCCAGACAATCCATCGATTAGATATGGAGTAAGCAAGTTGACAGATGAAGACTTCAAACGTGATACGCTATGTTCATGCGCACGGAATTCCGGACGACGATGGATTAGGTAAACTTCGCTTGCAATAGGCTCCAACATCAATGCCCAATCGATAGCAGAATCGCCGCCTCCAGCAATAGCAACTTTTTTTCCGGCATATTTCATCAAATCATTTACGAAATAATCCAATCCGTGGTTTTCGAATGCTTCAGCATTATCTAAATTCAATTTTCTTGGCTGGAATGAACCATTTCCTAAAGCTAAAATGACTGCTTTAGAATAATGTATGCCTTTATTTGTAGTGATCTCGATAACTTCGTCTTCACGAGTAAGCGAGAGAACTTCTTCTTTTAAATGAAATGTATGGTTAAAAGTAGTTAACTGTTTTTCTAATTGATCGATTAATTCACTTGCTTTGATTGCTGGATAACCTGGGATATCGTAAATATATTTTTCAGGATATAATGTTGCTAATTGACCACCAAGTTGAGGTAGACTGTCAATGATTTTTGTTTTAGCTTGGCGCATTCCTGCATAAAAAGCGGCAAACATCCCCACAGGACCTGCACCGATAATTGTAATGTCATAGATTTCCATAAAAAATTCCTCCCTTTTCACACTATAGCAGAATTTAATTGAGAATGCTTCTCAAAAATATTTGAAGTTGAAATGGTCAGTCATAGAATTTATTCATGGAATGCAGGCAGTGATGAAAAAAATAAAGAAAAACAAATCTAGTATTTTTACGGAAGGTTAGGTATTATGTTATTATTATTTATGAAGTATGCAAATAATAGGAGGAAACAATATGGGATTCCCACAACTAGATTTAAAAAGTGAAAAAGGACCAAAAGCTGTTATCAAAACAAACCGTGGTGACATTACTGTTCAATTATTCCCTGAACTAGCACCGAAGACAGTTCAAAATTTCATTGAACTTTCCAAAAAAGGTTATTATGATGGCGTGATTTTTCACCGTGTTATTCCTGATTTCATGATTCAAGGCGGCGATCCAACTGGAACAGGGATGGGTGGAGAAAGTATTTATGGCGAAAGTTTTGAAGATGAATTCAGTCGTGAACTGTTCAACCTTCGCGGAGCTTTATCTATGGCAAATTCAGGTCCAAACACAAACGGAAGCCAATTCTTTATTGTAAATAACACAAATGTGCCAGCTAATATGCTTGGACAATTAGAAGGTGCTGGATTCCCATCAGAAATTATTGAAGCGTATAAAGGTGGCGGAACTCCTTGGCTAGATTTCCGGCATACAGTCTTTGGACATGTACTAGAAGGGATGGACACAGTAGATGAAATCGCAAATGTGCAACGTGGTCCACAAGACCGCCCTGTACATGATGTAGTGATAGAAACAATTGAAATTTCAGAATAGTTTGGTATGATACGGAGTAATTATAGAAAAGGACGAAACCTAGTAAGGTCTCGTCCTTTTACTTTGATAACTGATTTATTCGATTGTTTCTAAAGCGTGCTTGATTCGATGAAGTCCTTCTAGTAAAATTTCTTCTGGACAAGCAATATTCAAGCGCATATGTCCATGACCGGAAGGACCAAATGTAATACCAGGATTTAATACGACTTTTCCTTTTCTCACTAGAGTATTCTCTAATTTCTGGTCGTCTGAAATATAAGCGGTAAAATCCAACCACATTAAATAAGTTCCTTCAGGGCTCATGATTCTCACTTTCGGAAGATGCTGTTCAAAAAACTGATTAACTGTTTGAACATTTTTTTCTAGATAAGGAATCAGTTGGCTTAACCATTCTCCACCAGTCTCATAAGCCGCTTGAGTCCCAATCAAACCAAAAGTGTTGATTTCGTGCTGTTGATTCATCACTAAATGTTTTTCAAATTTAGCTTTCAGCTCTGGATTTTTGATAAATACCATTGAATTTTTGATTGCAGCTAAATTGAAAGTCTTTGTTGCAGAAGTAAAGGCAACGAGCAAATCATCCAAATCGGGATTAATCGTCAGCATGGAAGTAAATGTATGATCGAATAAAGTCAAATCTTGATGGATTTCGTCACTAAACAGAAACACTCGATGCTTTAAACACAATTCGCTTAACTGTTTCAATTCTTCTTTGCTCCAAACGCGACCTCCTGGATTATGAGGATTGCACAAGATCATTGCTTTTACATTGTTTTCTCCTATTTTTTTCTCCATGTCAGAAAAGTCCATGACAAAATGGTTATTTTTTTCTAGCAAAGAGCTTCGAACAATGTGACGTTGATTTGTTTCTATAATAGAGGAAAATGGAGGATAAACTGGGTCATGAATCAAAATAGAATCGCCTGGTTTTGTAAAAGTTTGTACTGCTGCAGCTAAACTAGTTAACACACCACTTGTAAAAACAATATTTTCTTTCGTCAACTCAACAGCATGGCGTTGACGTTCCCAATGAATGATAGCCTGATAGAGTTTATCAGACAGAGTGGCATAACCAAAGATTCCGTGTTTGATGTATTCACTAAACGCATTAGCTACCCCCTCGGGAGATAAGAAATCCATATCTGCTACCCACAAAGGAAGTAAATCATCCATTTGATATGTCTCGGCAATCGCGTCCCATTTTACACTTTCTGTATCTTTTCTTGAAATCTTTTTATCAAATTCGATCATCTCAATACCTCCAGTCATTTTCGTCGCTTCTTTTTTTGAGCTATTTACAGTATAATGATAAATGCGAAGAGAGGGAAGTAGATGACTTATAAAATTGGACAAATAATTGAAGGAAAAGTAACAGGGATACAGCCTTATGGGGCATTCGTCTCTCTTGATAATGAGACGCAAGGACTTATTCATGTTTCGGAAGTACAATCCGGTTATACGAAAAATATCCATTCATTGTTAAAAGTCGGGCAGCCAGTAACCGTTCAGATCATCGACATTGATGAATATTCCAAAAAAATCAGTTTATCTTTAAGAACATTAGAAAAAACAAATCCAGCTGTTCCTTATCGTAGAAAAAGATATTTCACGAATAAAAATCGTAAAATCGGTTTTGCCACTATTGCGGAGCAGTTACCTATTTGGATAGAAGAAGCGTTATCTGAATTAGAACGGAAAGAAAATAAGAAATAAAAAGTGTGTATTTTTTCTGAAAATGTGCTAGAATTTTTATGTAAGCCATAGAACAAGGTGATCGAGGTGGAAATTTTGGCAAGCAAAAGAGTTGCTGGTACAATTATGTTGCATTTGGAGGATGGTTCTAAAAAATTTTTGGTCCATTCAATTGATGACAAGTTGGAATTTGCGTTAGCGGAACTTTCTGAAGGGAAGACTGGTTTAGCGAATATACTTAATTTCTTAAAAGAAATAGTTCATATCGATGTTAGCAAGATTAGTTTGATGGAATTGACAAATACACATATTAATCAGGAAAATGTTCCGTTGTTTGTCTTTGAGACTGAACAAAAGAATCAAAGAGAAGAATTAGGCGAAGGATATATTTGGGAAGAACCAGGTCAAATGCGCTCTGTTCTTGGAACTTACGAAGTAGAGGGAGTGCCTTTCTTCTAAAATACAGATTAAGCGAACAAAGAAGTTTGAATTTTTTTCAAACTTCTTTTTTTATTGTTTGATCCAAAAAAGACAATGAAATGTTCTGCTATAGATAATTTTTTGGTACATTTTGTTTTCAAAATATGTAGAAAACGTTTGTATAACGAATAATAATAATTGAGCGAAAAATCATTTCACAAAGTAATGCTTAATTTATAGTTGACCAAGGAAGAAATACATGATAAATTTAACAACGTTGATTCTGAAGTGGACGTTATATCACGTTTCTGAAAAAACTTAAAAAATAGTTATTGACATGTTGATAA